>JAICXY010000138.1 GCA_025934495.1 Candidatus Nitrosocosmicus sp. | reverse complement strand
GGAGAGAACAAACTCTTGGCATAATAGGTTCAGGAAACTGTTTACTCGATATGAAAAGAAGGTAGTAAAGAACTATCTTGGATTGGTACAGTTATCTTGTTGCATAATCGTATATAGAAAGATAATTTTGGGATAGGCTCTTAGTCCTTTAATCATTTTAAATGGTGGAATAAGTAATGGAATGACTTTTCCATCTATTTTAATATATGTTTGTGAAAAAGATTCATCTAAACTAAAGTTTAGGATAATTGTTAACATAATAAAGGGGATGAGTATACTATAAAATGTTTATTCATAATATAGTTATAACATAAACATGATCTGAATATTTATGCTTGTATAATCTAAATAGTTAATAGACAAAATAGTAACAGTTCTTTTTAAGAAATTATAAATTTGTGATTATAAATAGATTAATTAATTTGATATGGGCATCTTTTAATTTAATAATGACAAAAAAATATTTTTTAAATTATTCCTTTATTTCTTTTTTAAATTATTTTCCTAGCGTCAGTTATATTTTAAAGGTTTTTGTCTTTCCACTTAAACAGAAAGAAAGTTTGTTATTAGTTTTTTCTTTTTGATCAATTAGAGTTAAGAATGTCAGACGAAACTGTTCTTGAAGTCAATGATCTCTTTAAGAGTTATTTCCCCTCAATAGGTGAAATTATAGTTTTAAAAAAGATTAATTTTAAAATTAAAGCAGGTGAATTTGTATGTATTGTTGGTCCATCCGGTAGTGGAAAATCTACTTTATTGAATATTTTAGGCACCTTGGATAGGCCAACTACAGGTAAAATTTTTATAAACGATATAGATGTATTTACGTTGAATGATCATAACCTTGCTTTTTTAAGAAACAAAAAGATTGGATTTATTTTTCAGTCATATCATTTGATAAATCGTGCTTCCGTATTAAAAAATATAGAAATACCGTGTATTATTTCAGGAGAAGGTAAAAAAGAAAGGTTAAATCGCGCTTTTAAAATTATGAAAATGTTGGGAATAAATGATAAATCGGACTACAAGCCCCATTATTTAAGCGGCGGTCAACAACAAAGAGTAGCCATTGCTAGAGCGTTGATGACAAATCCATCAATTGTTCTTGCTGACGAACCTACTGGAAATCTAGATACTAAAACAGGCAATGAAGTTTTCGACTTGCTTAAAATGCTATCTTCTCAATATAATACTACTATTATAATGGTTACTCATAATCACGATTTAGCTATAAAGGCAGATAGGATAATTTATTTAAAGGATGGAGAAATAGAAAAAGAAGAATACCTTAAAAAATATAATATATAGAATAAATACATTATTAATAAAACTGATTTTATGAATTTTTTATATTTTAATGGGGTTAAATACAAAAACCCTTGTTTTTCCATAATGGATAAATCTGAAAAAGTATGATTAAATAAACTTATATTGTCTAATGTCTACAAACTTTTTTTTTGAATGCAATAAAAATATGCAATTTTTCCATTATATCATAAATAAAGTAATGAGCTCTGTTAACAGTCATTAAATATTGGAATGATCTTTAATGTAAAGAGAATGTGTTGTTTAGATTTGTTTATTTTTAAAAATTAAGATATGTTAGAAAATACGACAATAATTTTTCCGAAGAAACAAGCAGCATTAGTTTACAAAGAAGATATAGCATTCTTTACATAATGTTAACAGAGCCAAGTAATATAGTGTATTTCTTTATATCCGATGTACTTGGTTGCATGATTATTAAAATCCATTATTTACTAACGGTTTTGTCTAAATAGATATCCTCTTGTTATACAATGATACTTTTAGCATCATTTCCTGTATCATATTCTTTAGCCTAACCTAGGAATAAAAATACTCTCTATAAAACGTTCTTTTTAGAGAAAAGAATACAGTTTCTATCAACAATCCATCTTTGTTCATATCTAACACTATCTTTTCCATTGTTGCAAATCAGTTCTTTGAGCTAAAACTGTTAGGTTTCTAAGAGTGTGTCCTCATTTCCATCCATCCAACTCTATCATTATTTCTCACTTTAATACATAGCAAAATTCCATTGTCTTCCAGATACTTAAAAATCTCATTACCTTTATAAGCACCATCATCACCGAATAGATTATTGCCGTTGTTGTTGACATGTACTCAGATTTTATAATGTTTTCTTCAACCAACTCTAGTAACTGTGTACTGTCATGAATATACTCATCTAAGATTACATTTATCGAAAGAATTTTCGTGGTCTTTACATTAACTGCTACTAGGGGGGATTTTCATATATCCTTTCTTTCGGACAATCTATTATCTCTTTTCCATCTATCCTTTGGCTTCTATTTAATACTTTTATACTGATACTAGCTATTACAATGACAATATAATCATCTTCAAATTCCCTGCCTTTTATTATCCACATATTTGATCTTTATATTTAGCCTGTTTATTCTCCTGTTTATTGTGGTATAATTTAGAATAGAAAGAGGACGGTAATTTCCCCTTGGAATAGCATCTTATGCAATTCCTTCTTCTGTCTTCCTGTATATCGAGCGAAAGTACGCTTTAGTATAATCAAGCAAGAGAGACGGAGCAAGGTCTTGGGGTAGCCAAATGGTTCCTAATCCTACTTATCATTATTCATCTCTTTTAGCTCTGTTTCTCCGTTGTTAATGCCATCAAATCAGAGTATAATTCCGCCTCTTCTTACGAAAGATTGATTGTGATAAGGCCATTTTGCATGTTTCTTAAAAGATGTTATCTAATAAATTTGGTAAGGAGTAATCATGTAACAAAGTATCTGATAAGTTATTCGATAAAACAGTTATATACATATTATTGTTGCTTTTATTTTTTTATTTACATTAATCGATATTTTTTTCGATAGAAACCAATCCGTTGGATATGATGATAGTTCAGGGAGGAGGATGCAGAAATTATTACACTTTACAGATAACCGCTTTTTATAAATTAAATATTTATTATATTGATATCCGTTATGAGTATAGATGAAAAAAGATTTTATAGTTGCTAAAGTTGAAGCATCAACAGATGGTTCTCCATATATATATGTGACGTTTAAAGATCAGAATGAATATTATAAATCCGGCGATAAGCAAACAAATCCATTCGGTCCTAATGTGATGGCATTTACTTCACCAGAGGATCTGATGAAAAACTTGCCTAAAGCCATGTCAAATATTACAAATATGTTTGGTGGAGGAGGCGCAATGAGTGATTCTCCTACATTTAAAGTTACTATGAAAGAGTATGACGAATTAAAAATAAAAGTTGGAGATAAAGTTACAATAGAAGTACAAAAATTTGAGCACAATGATGTATAACTAATTCTTTTCAAAGGTTTAATAAAACAATTAGTTCAATAATTATCTTCTAATTGATCTGTTTTTTTATTCAATTCGATTAATTCATGTTGTTTTTTGTCTTCTTTGGTTGTCATTATTGCTCCACATTCAAAACAAAAATAACTATTTGTTATTTGTTCGCTTTCACCAGGTTTTATACTATTGTTGTGATCGACTATATTTGTTGAACGATTTCCATCATCATGTTTTTGTTTCTCGTGTTTTTCCATATGATCATTGTTCATTTATAAAATATTATTGATTAACATCTTTTAAATTTTGTTTACATTCTGATAATAAATATAAAATAAAAAAAAGGTTGTAAAGGTCAAAATGTACTTTATATTTTATTGCCTATTTTTAATAGCAAATATTTCCTTCCATATTAATAGGAATGTAACCTTGTTTTGGATATTTTGATATATCGGTACGTTTTATTATTTTTTTAAATTTGTGGATTTGTATGATTTCTGTATTACATAAAAAGAGTGACAAGATATTATAAAAGCTGCAAGGGTCATTTTAGTGGCAAAATCTAAATTCCAGGGTGTTTCGGGGTTAGGATATTTTATAGATAGTTCATCGGGATTTGTTGTCTTGTGTAATATGTTGATCGTAATAAGTGATCCCCATACTGTAAAATTGTAAACAAATTCATAAGCTGATACCACAATTAAAATTACTGCTATTGTTCCAAAAATGTCTTTTATTATTTTTGGAATATTTTCTACTCTTCTAGCACCGATTTTAGTGACACAAAACCATGATAATACTGAAAAAATTGCTAAATATGTCACTAGTTTACCACTTCCATTAAAAAATAAATCATTTTTAACAATTATTTCTCCTACGTTTATTGTCCCTGTATTTTTGTAGTCCATCCAGCTCCAATACATTCCAAATGTTGTTATGTACAACATCATAAATGCTGAAAAATAAAAAATGATTATGTAAATTTGACGAGAATCCAAATTTGTAAAAACTTTTGAAATAGATTTGTTCATGAATGATTAAAAAAAATCAATTGGGATATAAAATTACCTTTTTTAAGTATTATTGTTTGTCTCCAATGCCGACGCCGCTTCTCTTATTCTGATTAAAAGCTTTATGGCATCAATTTCTTTTAAACTTTTCTTGTTTTTTATCAGGTATTCCTCAAAATATTCAATTTGTTTCTTTAGCGCTGGAAATGTCTTTTTCGTTTCATCTATTATATCATTATATCTTCGGTAAGGAAAGTAGGTTTTTTTTGCTATCTTTAAAATGTTTTTCTTTGTATTTATATCAATTATATTATTTTTTTTTGCTAAAAATAAATTATATCTTATATCAATTAGTGCATCTGATTTATATCTTGAATATTCTGTGAATGTGACTGCCACTTCATCATCAGAATCGACCACACCTCTTAAAAATAACTCAAATATTTTTCCAATTCCAATCATGCCAAATTTTTTTAATTCTACTGCTCTGAGTGCGCCTAAACTAGAAGAACCATAAATCACCACATTTTTTTTTCTTAACAAGTTGTATACTTCAATAGGTGTAGGAGGATAATCTTGTAGGAAATATCCATCAATAAGTCCAACTATTTTTACATTACTTTGAATTAGTTGTAAAAAATCTCCTTTCTTAGCGGGAGATCTATAATCCGCATCTAGAATTTCCTTTGCTTTCTCTGTTGATAATGTTGGACCTAGGAAAATCACAGGTTTAAGC
This sequence comes from Candidatus Nitrosocosmicus sp., assembly GCA_025934495.1. Lineage (GTDB taxonomy): Archaea > Thermoproteota > Nitrososphaeria > Nitrososphaerales > Nitrososphaeraceae > Nitrosocosmicus. The sequence continues at coordinate 2,409 of JAICXY010000138.1, read as the reverse complement.
ATTTTTTAAAACTCTCTTTTGCTCTATTGCCAACTATTGATTTATTTACCTTAAATGTTTCTAATCCTGGTACTAGTGCTCTTACCACTGGAATATTTAACTTGGGGTTGGTTAGGTTGACTATTATCGATTTATTCAAACCTTTTTTCTTTAAATTTACTAAAATAAGTTTTATATCGTCTAAAATATCTTCATTATAAAACGACTTTATCTTTGAAAACTCTATATTTTTTGTAGATTTTATAAATTGCCATGAGCGTTTGTCATCGCTATCCTCAAGATCATATTTCATTTTCCTTAGATCGTCTCTTGAACCTTGAATGTTAGCTGCTCGTGATTGCGATACTTCTGTAATAGCTCTAATTACTGCAATTCTTGAATCAGGATGAGCTCCATGACCTTCCACTAAATAACCATAGTCGTGATTTATCCATTCAACGCTACTTGCAATGAACGTAGGTATGTCAAGATCAGACGTAATATTTTTAATATTTAAGGTAATTTGGCACCTTTCGAATCTTTTTAAGAGGTATTTAATATGATCGCTATCTATATTTTTAAAGTCAACATCTGGATATATTCCATTATCGTCAATAAATTTTTTTGATTCTATGGCCTTTAATTTTATTCCATTTTGAAATAATGAATTTTCTATAGTCCTTAAAATATGGTATTGGAATGCACTCGAAACAAATTCCGATATACTTGTTGAATCTCTTTCTATAACTTCACATAACGCATGGCATATTGCTTCTTCCATCACATTTCCAGAGGCTAATCCATTTGTGTGATAAAAAGCATAGGGATTTACTGATGGAGGTTTTGGCATGTATTTAAAAATTACCAATGGAGCTGGAACCAAAATGTCTTTTTCATTTAAAAGATCATACCCAATACAATAATCCATTATCATTTTATTATCTAAAGAAAAAGAGAGAGGTTCTATTACTTCATCATATTTTAGAATATTATAACTTTTTGACAATTCTTCATAACTTCCCTGTATTATTTTGAATGAATAATTTCTTTGTAATGCTGAAAATCTCTCAATACTTTCCATGATTGCACTGGCTTTTGCATGATTTTTAGTTGGTCCTTTTCCACCATAAACCCAAATATAGTCTTCAGTACCTGGTAATACTGACGAATAATTCGGTATCTTTAATCTATCCATATCTGTAATATTTGCTATTCTGCTGATTCCTATTTCATTAATCATTGGATTTACCTTTTCAAGAGTTGCTTCTACAGGTTGTATTCTGGAAGTTCCTCTAGATGTCCATTTCTTTCTTGATTTTAAAGTTGATATTATATTTTCCAATTAATGTTGATAATTTGATGGTTATCAAATATTATTTTAATTGTTATTATTTTATTTTTATGGTAACTCTTTTGTTTTAGAAAATTTTGAACGATTAAATTTCTGACAAAAGTAGATGATGATAGGGCATAAAAAGGCCTTAAAGTTAAGGATATATCTAGTGTTTCAATTAAATTTTATAGGTATTCCTAAACTACATAAAATAAATTTCATTATTTTGTAAAACAAATTTGGATAACAAAGACATAATACACTTGGATTTGTATATTAGAAATATTTCTTAATAGGAGTTTTCTCAATTTACAGAACCTATAAAAACAATGATTAAGTATTTATATTATAAATTCTTTTGAGGAATTACTTGAATTCAAAAAATATGGAGGCTGAGATTATTAGCGAAATTTTGCTAAAAGCAGCTAGCGAACCCGAATTCAGGAAACGATTGATAAAAAACCCTGAAAAGATATTAGAATGTTATAGTATTTCAAGGGAAGCAAAATATGTAATTCAGAAAAGCATAAGGGATCTAATACAATAACCAATAGCTTTTTATTTGTTAAATAATGTCGTTATCTCAATATAGTACGCGTTAGATTATTAAAAGGGATTTTATTTGTTTACTATGTAAAAATGGCTCTGTTCACTTGAAAATCTATAGCAAGACATTCTATTTCATTTATAATTTCAAAAAACAGATGAACAACTTCAAAGTACATTGGCTATGCATTATACTTTACTTTTCTGGCCTTCATTAAGAAGAACCGCAGCTGAAAGATTATCATCATCTTTTTTAAAAGAAATCATGTATCAATCTGGAATTGGATACAAAAGTACAAGCCACATAAACTATATTCAAAGAAAAAGAAAAAGAAAATCCATGAATATATAATTGATGAAACAATAATAAAAGTTGGATTCGAATATCTTTGTCTTTGGATAATAATAGAGCCAAAAGATAAAGAAAAACTTTCTTCTTTTCGTATATCTAAAGAACGAAATATGTTTGCAGTAGTAGTCTAACGGTTTCTTTCTCAAGCGGTAAGTGGTAAACAAGTATGTATGATTACATTCTGTTTCGTCAGACGGTG
>JAICXY010000087.1 GCA_025934495.1 Candidatus Nitrosocosmicus sp. | reverse complement strand
TTGATTATATACATCAGAAAGATTAGCAGAAGCACAAGATATGATAACAGTTCTTTGAGATGAATCATAATTAATACATCCAGATACTGGCAAAGATGCAGATACAAAATTTATGGTAAAAGTAGTTATAAATAACAGCAAAAGCAAAATACCAGTAAATAAAAATAAAGAGACCAATATATATAAATAATCAATAAATGCGTAATTTAATCTATCATTCATAATACATGGCTATATAATACAATTTTTACATTCCATAGGAAACAATGTTAACAAAAAGAAGATTATAATTTGATTATATTAAAAAAAGATAATAATATATGCATGCCACCATCTGTAAAATTCAATGAGATCGGAATCTTATATAGTAGAAATGCCTAAATTCTCTTTCTATGATCATATAATAAATAATCAGAATATACTTGTAGAATTAATAACTTCTCATTATAATAGTATGTAATAATAAAATTTACTATACAATACTGCTAGAATTACTTTGAAATCAGATTCTTCTAGAAATTATATCCAAAATAATGCCATTTAGGATTCAAGTGACATAGGTTTCCATGTTACGTTTAAAATAATACCTAGGATCAGATGATAAACGATATTCGCAAAAAAGAGATGATGGATAAAAGAATACGGAAATGATTAATTTGATTGATATTACCGCAACTTAAATTTACATAAAAGATTAATCCATTTTTTGAATTGTAATAAAATAATTAGACTCTATTTAAGTAAAAATATTGGATAACAATACTGATGATAGTATGATGTGGTATAGATATGATGTGATATCAAAAATGTAAAAATAAATTAAAAATTATGGGGGGTTAAATGATTGACTTCCGTTATAAGATACATTTGTTGTTAATATATTAGATAGCGGTGTCATTTTATTTAGGTCGGTTAGAACAATATCAGCTTTTACGTTTTGTATTGTTTTATCTGCAAATGATGTTGCAAATTGAATTGTGCCAGATTGGTTTACAATAAAACCATTTGGAAATGAAGATGTTTTCACTAAGGATCCGTTTGGTAAGGATACGCGCATTATTCCATTAATTTTAGTATTTACTAATGAAACATCATTTGTTTGATAATGGACGATAACCTTTAATTGATTGTACGTAGCGTTTGTTAATGGCAAAAATTGTACAGAGCTGGATGTTATAGTAATTTTGTTTGCTGTAGATGTTGCTGCTGTAGATTGTTGTGCATATGCTCTATTACTAGTACTAATGCTGTTAATACTACTACTACTACTACTACTACTACTCAACATACTATCATCATCATTAAAAAAAATACCTGAATTAATCATAGATATGGTTGATATTGTAGCAACAGGAACCATCAACAACGTCAAAAAGATTCTATAATTTATTTTTGTTGATAATACATTTATCGGCATCAAATAGAACCTATTGTTATAATATAAAAACAATATGTTAATTATTTTATGAGAATGTAGTTGAAGTATGTTTTCTGTTTTTATTTAATCATAAACGGTGGAACATCTACATTTAATAAAATAAAGTAATATTTTAACTGTTTATTTCGATATTTGAATGTGAAATATAAAATATGTTATAGTAGGGTATATGTTTGATATAAACTTGAATACATCGTATGAAATAAATGCTAAAATCTTTTTATCACCATTATTAATTCTATATCGATATCTTATAGAAGGCAATAACTGATGTTCGAACAAATTGCGGGTTAATGTAAATCCATAGGCCTACTTCTCCATCGTGACAATAGTTATTCTTTATGAAAACGTAGACTCGTGAATTAAAACAATGTTTCAGAACCTTTTAATCAAATAAAATTTTACTCTATATGTGTACAGTAAAATCTTATTCGTTTCAGTTTACACTTTATTTTTGTTATTATTATCATCTGTAATTCTTTCAGAAGAATTATTTGGCTTTAGTAAAGCACAAGCACAACAACAACAACAACAACAACAACAAGTAATAACTTCAAATGAAAAAAGCAACTGTATTAAATATAATTCTACTACAAAACAAATTTTTATTTCATGTTCATCTTCCAAGGTAGGTCCGGTAACCTTAACTGATATATCTAACAAGATAAACAACTATGGTATTTTAGATAAGCAACCACAAGGAGTATGGCTTTTGAATGCTAGTTTGGTGATAGATAAGGGTTCTACTTTGAATATTGATTCCAAAGATACTACATGGTTAAAAATATTAACAGATGAAAAAACACCAGCCTATGGAATCTATGTTCATGGTGGTCTAAAGATTGATAATGTCAAGATAACTTCGTGGAACCCTCAAACAAATACTTTTGCAATGAGTAATGGATCTAGAGAAAGTTCTGGGCCAAGTACTGCTATATGTGGCAGCGATTGCAATAATACTTTAAAAAGTAAACTTACCCATATTGGTATTCCAAGACCATTTATTTCTGTTGAAGAAAATACAACAGGTACTACCAATATCACTAATTCTGAAATAGCATATTTAGGATATGAGGGAGGGTATGGAATAAAATCATCTGGATTGCATTATACTGGTGGGGATGGTAGCGTTATAAGAAATAATGATATACATCATCTGTATTTTGGATTTTATTCAGCTTCTGGTGTAGGAAATATAATTATCGAAAATAATAAAATTCATGATAGTGGTCATTACGGCATTGATCCACATACTGGTACTCATGATATGATAATTCGAAATAATACTGTTTATAATAATAATGGTACAGCTATAATTTGTTCTGTAAATTGCCATAATATAACATATGATAATAATACTGTTTATCATAATAATGGTGCAGGAATTGTTTTAAGTAGAAACACCACTCAATCAGTTGCTAAAAATAATTTTATACACGATCAAATAAAACCCATACTTTTAGATCAGTCGAATAATAATGTAGTCTATAATAACAGGATTTTAAATACCAATACCAGTGGAATTTCATTGATAGACGAATCTTCTGAAAACAAGATATACAATAATTTTATTCAAAATGCTACTAACGGTATAAGTTTAAAAAATGATAAAGGTGAAAATCTGATACATGGCAACTCTATATACTCTAATAAAATAATTAATCCTGAAAGAAAGGCAATTGATGCAAATTCCAATATAACAAGCACTAATACGATTAACCGTAGCAGTAATCAAATAATAAAATAATCGGTAACAAGAGTATCATCATAATACATAATCTTTTTTGAAAAAAATGTTAATTTAATAAAAGTAATACAAGGTTTGTTCCGTAAAGAATACTTCTATTTAATTACAGAATATAAATTTATAATGGATTAGAAAAGTATATTTTATCTGGAATTTAATAACTGTGTTTTGGATCTTTTAAACATTTGACTGCCTCATAGCCGGTAAGCTCATTGCTTAATTGAGCTCTATGATCGATGCATCCTATACATTCATTGTTTCCATCACATGCTTTTTTTGCCTTGCTTTCGCTGGCTTTTTTATGATTAAATGTAAATCCTTTATATTGTTCCCCAACATGATACTTTACTTTATCACTTGAAGGTGTGCTACTTTTTCCAATAGGATTGCTACTAGAAGTAGGACTAGGTGCACTACCAAACATACTACTGAACGGATTACTTGATGTACTTGGGGCGGCTGTACTGGGGGTAGAATTAGGAGAACCAAAGGTGCCAAAACTTTTGAATAAATTCCCAACTAGTCCTCCACTGTTATCCCCTAAAATATTACTTTGTGCAAATACTTTGTCCTTGACTAAAAAAGAAATTGATATTATTATTGCAAATACTGAAACCATTGAAACAACAATTATTAAATTAGATTTATATTTCATATCCAAGCTATAGTAAAGAAATTATATAAAAAATTAGGCATATTATACTATTATTCTATCAGAGTATAGAAATCTAATATTTTACACTATCAATATTTTTAGGTATTAGATATTTGTTCCTTGATATAGAATTGACAATCAACTTAATATCTACTATCAAATAAAGCCAGGTCAAGTGACCACACTATGAAAATTATTACATAGACCATTGCAATTAGCCAGCTACTTCTAGCAATTTATTTTTCGGTTTTTCTTGGATTTGTCCTTCATGCTTTGGGATATGCATTCAGCATAACATTTTAGAAATCTCTATATACCAGGCCAAAAACTCAGATTGATATCATAAAGCATGGGTAATAGCTTTGTCTATTGTTTCGATAAGAACCCATAATGAAATCGATATAATGATTCATACCGTTTTGGATGTTTCTATCTTTATATTCTTGTACATCAAATTATAATAAATTTGCGTCTTTCCTTTCTATGATCATATATTGAAACCTATATAGATATATTATGGGAAATTCATTCGGATTTAGTGTCTTGATTATATCTGTCTATTTTAATAATTAATACCTGATTATATCCGTTATAATATGTGCAAAACTGCTTATACAATTTCATCAGGATAAAAACAAATCATCATAAAAAAAATTTCTTAATTCTAGAGAAAAAATTATCAATTGTATAAGCACATTTTTGCTATTTGTATACAATCAGAATTCCCTAAAATGATTTGCAACGAATATTATTTCAAAAAGTAAAAAATCAAGGTACTTTAGGAATGTATGTATACAGAAGGAGAGACATGGTTGATATCTGAAATTACACTATCTGTGGAAAGAGTGATGTGGGAAATAAATAGATCTATTATCTCACTTTAATGTTCCTACTGCGGTTTGTAAAGTACGTTCGTGTAAGGTGGGAGTATGGTGACAAGACGCTCATTGTGGTCCTGTTGTATCAGTGTCTCATTTAGGATCTACATAAGTCAAGTCTAGATATCCTAATAAATCCGAGTATTCCTTTCGAATATCTCTGTATCTGCTATTTATGCTTGTACTTATTGTGTATATGCGACCGATACGAATCTATTAACAATGTAATAGTAACCAATATTATTATCGATGAATTGCTATTGGACTTCATTAATTTCATTTATCTACTACAAAATATGCCTATCTGGATTTCATATCAGAAAACTATTAGAAAAGTGTTGATAAAATGACTTCTAATAAATATCATATTTAATTATAATTATATGGTAATAGTTAATATTTTAAATGACATTGTTTGATATTGGAGTCATCCGAATATTTTAAATCACATCGGATTAAAAATCATATTTTAAATAAAGAAATAGATTGGCCATGAATTCTTTCTATAACATACTATTATGGATAATTTGAGCTCGGAATATTGGTTTGTTTAATTTCTTCGTAATTTCAATAATATACAATTTTACCTAATGCTATATATCATTACTAATTAGTCCTTTCAACATCTAAATACCTGATTCTGAAAAAGATGAATATATTTCAAAGCTATTTATGCTATGATCATGGAAAATAAAAATATAATATCAAGGAATATAAAAAAATTATCGGATGAAAATCAAAGCCCGATCGAATGAGTCACATGATCATAAATATAAAATTTAAAAAATATTGTGTTTGATTATCATGCTGTTAATTATCTTTTACTCTGAACTTTAGTATTTTTATTGCTTGACATAACGGACATAATATTTACAATTTTTCTCTCTATTATCAATATATTTCCATTTAAGATCATAATTAACCACGTTTAATAATTTTCTACAAAGAGCGTTTATGATTTTATTTCTTAAAATATTTTCTTCAATGTGTTGTGGAAAACTTTTTCTTTCTTTTGATTTTCCTCTATTACGGATCCTGAAATCTATTGTTCCAACTATTGATGCAAATAAAATTACAAAAATGAATGTAGTAGATTGATTCGAGGATGAAGATGGTGATGATGAATTTTTTTTGAGTAGTTTGAATTCTTTTGTTACATTCTGTATGGTACCTACTCTTCTCCATTACAAAATGCTCTGCTGTGACCACTGGGCAAGGAACTCCAAGGCTTGTTTGACCTCAAGCGAAACTAATATCATGGCACATAGGATATCCTGTCCGATCAAAATGTGTAGGAAATGCAAAAGTACTTTTTTGCAGATTAATAATTGTTATAGTTACTATTAATGATATTCATATAAACTTTGCTTCCATTTTGATTTATTTCTCAACAGATCAGTCAAATCAAAGGTATTTGTTAATAACATGCATAGAGATGCAACACATGCTCCATTTATGTATTTCTTGATAAATTGAATTATCTTCAAATAATACCAAAAATAAATTTTATATAAATAATTCAATATTACAAACATGTAAAATATTGAACTGACTATTTGAAAAATCTCTCTCTAATTCGTTAAATACACAATAATACACTGCGTAAAATATATAAAGTTATTTGTTACCTATAAGATTAAATTTGCCTAAATTCCTATTTCAACCAGACCCTATTGATGGAATTGAGTTTAAACCGATAAAAATAGACATTCATTTAGGAGTAATAAAAATAGTTGATGAAGAAATCTATTATGATTTTCAATTAAATAATAGTGAATCTATAATTGTGGGAACAGGCAGAGAAGAAGTATTAGCAAGAATTCAAAGAGGGTTTGAGTACCAATATAATGCATATGGAAGGCTAAAGAGAGCGGATATCAAGGCTTTGGATTATAACACCATACAGGCTTGGAAAAGATTACAAAAACATATTATAAATTGAAAATTGAAAATGAATAAAAGAATCGCTATATTGACGAGATAAAATATCGAATTTAAACATAATTCATATCCGCATTATTAAACTAGTTCGGAATGAATTTTCCTATAATTGTTTATAATGATAGAAAATAAACATAATTTAAAAGAATTAAAAAGTAATCATTCTTAATTTGCATATGATACTCTAATTTGATAGATCAGATTAGACTTCCAATTAATAATATATCTTATATTTATCATATCATTATCCCTCGGAATAACATTCTGTATCATCACACTTGCTGAACTATCAAATGGTCTACCTTGATTATCTGCTTCTGTAATACTTGCTGTTGCCACCGTGTGGATGTTACATTACAAGCCTGTAAATTCTATATTATCATCTTGTGTGCCGTTCAGCTTTACTCCTATTATCAATATTCCAAATGTAAAAGTAACGCCATCCAATCCTATTTTCTTTGATACGGTTACAATCCAGAACTCCTGGCCTGTTAGGTGACCTTCCTACAAAACAAAATATTGATAATCTTTACAATTATCACACCTACACAGATTTTACTTAAACTTGAAGTGCTTTATGGTATGGTACATTCGTGGATCGGAGGTCCAATGATTAGTACATGGACCTCTCTGCGGACCCACTGTTTTGGTTCCATCATACCAATACAGATAGGGATGGTCCCATGGCAGCCGCTAATCCCAACCAACATTCAGGAATTCCAGAAAGGAAAAACTATATCCTTGGGATACCACTGAACCACTTATAAGAGATAATTCATACTTCAATTATATCTGATTATCAATCATCATGTATTTTACATATTTTTAGCGTATAAAAAAATCAACAATTGATTAATTCACTTTTGAACCGCATCCCTTTGGAACCATTGAAATATAGAACAATTTTACCTTAAGTTCAGATGGTAAAATCATGTAATTAGGTATCACATTAATATTTGATTATGGTAATTACAAAAGTGAAAGATATCGCTGCTACTACTCTCTTTATATTAATGACAATCATATTTATCTCAATTTCTATATCTATATCATATTTATCTACAATTAATTCATTTTTTCCGATTAAGACTTGGTTTGAAAATCGAGTAAATGTCGTAATGTCTTCTCTATTATCTTTTCATTCGTCATTACCTGGCCATAATGGTATTGTTAGTGTAATAAGTAAAAAAGGGGATGTTCGACCAATTCAACTTTATAAAACTTCTATCATTCCAAAGTTTGAGGATTACTATGATATTCTTTCAGCAAGTGTAAATTATACCAACAATAAACTATTGGTTTTTTCCATGGATTTAGCAGGCAATCCAAATAAAAATAAAATATATGAAACAGCATATATTTGGTTATTATATTATAATAACAATAGTGGTAATAATATACCCAAGGTTTCATCTGCAAACCACAGCAATAAAGAACAAATTTATACATTGATAATATCTAATTTTGGCTCAGAATCAAAATTTAAATTAAAAGGCTGGTATGTGGCTGTATTCAATAATACTAATAATTCGTATACTTTACCGCTAGTAAAAATACCTAATATGGCTGAGAATAAGGTTGAGGTTTCTATTCCTTCATATTTACTTGGTAATCCTTCGCTTGTTAATTACCTTGCCTCTGTAATGGTTAGAGTGAATTCTACTTTCTTAAATAAACCTCCAGACTATGTAATGGATTCTGTTCCTCATGATAATAAATTTTGGCAAGAGTGGTTTTCTCAACAATCTCCCAAAACAAAATAAAAATGGATATACAAAGATTTTTGCATGATTTGAAAAATAGAATTATCCATTTTTTGTTTGAATCTTTTTTTTCTATTTTCTTCTTCAAATCTGAGAATTTTAATATTTGTTCTTTATATTGGATTCAATAAAGGGTGACGTTTGGATCAATATATTCTGCAAATCTAATTGTAAACTTCAGAGACCATTTTCATATCTTTCAAAAGTATCAATACTTGTTAAAGACTTATAGAATTCCGATATTAGATCTCTGTTGATAGTATTATGAACCTTTTTTCCGATGTTATTAATGGTGGTAGATATTTTAGCAGACATAATGTCTCCTTCCTCTTGTTATTATATTTTCAAGCATATTATTTGAACCCCTGTAGATAACGAGCCCGAGGGCTAAGTGTTGATATCGGCTCTAAAAATAAGATTCTAATTATTGATACCTGTACCTAGAATTTAAAGATTTTGAAATAGATGGGTATGATTGAATATAATCATATCGCAATCTAATTTTAAATTTAAAAATAGGAATTTAAAATCTATGTTTTTATGTTTCTAATGGTGTTAGTATTATATGCCGATAAAGGACAAATCGTGAATATAGTGGCAGCAAATCCAAAACTTATATTTGCAATTTGGACTAGCAATCACCTTTGTAATTGGTACTGCAATAGGAATGCTTGATCATAGCGCCGCATTTGCTTCAAGTGGTGTTGCAAAGGCTGGATTCTGAAGTTATAAAATATTATCCGAGATCTAATTTAACGATTTCATCCATTTCTTTATTCTCTTTATGTTTCTAATAATATATATTAATTTAAATCATATTCAGATAAAATTAGTAAACAATTTTTCTAATTTTCGTTATAAATCCATTATTTGAAATAAAATATTTTCATTGTCAATATCGCCATCATTTTATATTATATTTAATCTTTCGAATATTATACCCGATTTGAATCAATGCATATATTTTTATATCCATTCTTAAAAAATGTGTAATGTCCATAGGACAAAATCATGAATATTGTAGAAGTACATCCAAGACTTGAACATTTAGTAGTATAGGTTTAGCGATAACGTTTGTAATTGGAACAGTAATAGGTATGGTAGAAACATAACAAGCATATGCTTACATTACAGCAGGCCATTGTCATTCAGAGAACTGCTAATTTATTGATATAATTTTTTATTTGTCTTTCCTAATTGAATGTTCATATTTATTCATGTGGTCGGATATCATATCTTAACCTTGGCTACCCATACATTAACATACCCTAATCATACTACAATAGGGTTGATAGTAAATGTCCATCAAGCATTTGCCAGTAATTACCAAGACACGAAAATATATCATATCATGTACTGATGACCAGATGATTATATGATGGCAGATTTATTAAATGGAGTATGATAGATTTGAGATTAAGCATTAGTAAAAAGAATATCTTGGTCTAATAACAGGATATGGATATTGGTGCATTCTATTGTTGGACTTGTTTTTTTTCATTAATTTTGTCTCAAACTCCTAATGAATAATAAAACATATGATAAAATAATCAGCAATTGGAATGAGTTTATTGATTGCTTGCCTTTATTTTTTCTATATAAATTATCAAATGAATAATGGTGATAGGTGATAACAATAACAACAATAACAAATAATTAATAGAATCTAGATTTTTTTATTCCGTTCATTAATAGAACTTTTAGAAGATAAAGTCCACAGTAAAGTAATTTTGAAGATGTAGGATTAAAACTACTATAAGGGATAGTAGATAATAATGAAGTTAAAAGTAATCTTGTATTCGTTATTTTTTTTCTTTCTTGCAGGTTTATGTGAAATAGGAGGAGGTTATCTGGTATGGAAATGGTTGAGAGAAGATTATAGTTGGATTGCTGGTGCATTAGGTGGGCTTGTACTCTTTTTATATGGAATTATCCCAACTTTTCAGCCTTCTAATTTTGGTAGAGTATATGCAGCGTATGGTGGAATATTCATCGTCATGGCATTATTATGGGGTTTCATTTTTGAAAATGTAATTCCAGATATATATGATATACTAGGAACGATAGTAGCAAGTCTAGGGATTATTCTAATATTTTATTATCCACGAAAAAATGAAAGCAAAGTTGGAATTACGTCCACTACTACCAAATGAATAATTTTACATTTGTTTTTTCAACGTTCTTACTATTTGTGGTTGCAGCAATTGCAGAAATAGGAGGCGGCTATCTTGTATGGTTATGGTTAAGGGAAAAAAGAAAAATCGCATTTGGATTGATAGGTGGCTTTATTCTATTTCTGTATGGAATTATCCCAACTTTTCAGCCTTCTAATTTTGGTAGAGTATATGCAGCGTATGGTGGAATATTTGTGGTAATGGCAATAATATGGGGGTTCTTAATTGATAAAAAAAGACCAGATAGATATGAAATCATCGGTGGAAGTATTGTTTTTTTAGGTGCTTTAATAATATTTTATTCCCCTAGATAAATTGAAAAATATGAAAGTACTAGTGATATATTTAATGCTATTTCCTAATCATTGATGTAGCATAAGATGCAATCTTAATCCATGCCCTTTCTTATCAAACTCCATTATAATATGTGAAACTAATTGAAGTATTTTCAATAAAGCAATCTGATCGTCTATCTTCTGCCTTTCTCAAAGACGGGTCTAGAAAATAAAAATATAAAGCATAGCCAATATACTCTGAATGTGTTATGTTTCTAGATATCACAATAAAATAGGTCATATTCAAGATATAGGTTTTTTGTTGTGATAGGGCCCCTGAAACCTTAACGAGCTATACAACTTTGAGTTTCATATAGTTTAGGTCATATAGATAATATACAAAACAATATTGAATTTCCTAGTTTTACCACTACATCTCTCGTTTTAATAATGGCTTTTTAATGCTTAATATAAACCTGCACGATTTTGCATAATGGTTGAAAGTATTGGATTTTCAGACATGCTCAGTTTAGCACAAACAATTGGAATAGTAGGGACCATGATCTTAACATTATATTTCTCAAAAAGACAACTGCATAGTCTGTCAATTGATCAACAAACTAGAGTACTTAATGACTTGGATGAAAAGATGCACAAGATGGCAGAGCTGGTAATAGGGCGACCAACAATACAAAAGGTGATAGACAAACAAGATAAGCCATCCGAAGAGTTGGCTTTTTCATTCTATGTTTTGTGGGTATGTGCTCATGCATATGCTATGCGTCAGAGGAATGTACTTAATGATAATGATTGGATAGGGTGGATTCAATGGATGAGAAATTGTTTTCAAAAGGGTACCATAACAGAAATATGGAAACAAGTAGAACCAGAAAAATGGTTCAATCCTGATTTTCAGAAGTTCATAAATAGAGAAATACTTGATAAAAGTATTAGAACTTAATGGGCCAAGCGATGGATATCCTTTTTTGGCTAAACTCAAACCATTATCGAACTTATTGGATTTGGCTCTCAATTCTGAATCTCTTCAGCAAGTTGGAAAGAAGAAATGGATAAAATACAAAGCCTAGGTGTGAAGCATTTTATAATTTCTAATTGGAAAATGACTTCCATAATCTAGGCATTAATAATAGTTATGTATGGATGCATATCCTAACTGTCCACGAATGACTATTTATGAAGCAAATGAACGAGACTTTGAGATTGTCATGATTAAATATGCTACCTCGCTTTTGTATGAAAAATTCTCTAAAAGAGTTAAAAGCTATTGGGAACAACATTGGTGGATTCTGAAAATTGTGTTTTATGACTTGATTATCAAATAACCCGGCGTCCAAAGATAATTGAAACAATAATCTTTAATATATTTTCTATCTTCTCATCCATAATAGACTAATTCTGGTATTTCAGGAGATATGATTATAAATGCTCGAACAACAATTGGGTTAAACTCTTCTTACAGTATTCATGATTGATCAAATACAGATCACTTTGATATCCTAATGCAAATATCCTAAATCAACAAGACTGACTCCAACAGTTCGGGATGGGTTCACCTTATAAATGATATAGGATACTATTCTTTCTTTCTCTACCACTTTTAAAATAACACTATTTGTATGTAATCTTTAGTATGTAAATATACCCTTTAGAGGGCCGATACATAAATTTACCAACAAAACAGATAAAAATAACACATTATGTGCCTTATAACGCCGGCCGGTATGGATAAAATATCCAAAGGAATAAAGCCAATAACTGCCGACAAATTCTTAGGCTCTAAAGTTAAAGAAAAATCTTTATCCTTTCATATTGCCCTAAATTTTATGTTAAATTAATTAGAAAGAGATGCTTTGTTGCATGATTCGATTAGAGACCATTTAATTATCCCAATACCTTTCATCTTTTCTTACTTGGATATGCCAAAGTATATTTTCATCTTCCATGCAGACAGACCGAGGATATTGCACAGAAGGACATGTCCATGGAAAAGTGTTACCTTCTATTCCTGGTTATAGTACAATAAACATAGAATAAGAAAAGCAAGTTGGATAACAAAATAAAAAAAGATAGAAAAGTAATGAACTTTAATATGAGGCGCATATCAAAATTGCAATAGATAGTAATGGTATCAAGGTTACCAATGGAGATCAATGGATGCAAGATAAATGGAATGTGAAAATAGTATTAAAAAATATTCGAAAATACATGTAGCAGTTAATGAAGACTAAGAAAATTCGTTAATGATAAAGGTAACCAATGAACATGTGCATGATAGTAAGGCATTACCAGGGTTGGTTAAAAATATTACAAAATCTAATAACATGATCGCAATAGGCAGACTATTTGCTGATGGTGCTTCTGAGGGGAACAATATTTTTAGATGTCTAGCGGACAATGGGATCTTGCCTTGCATCAAAGTAAGAAAGAACACTAGAGTCAGATGGAAAAAGGAGACATCCTTAGAAATCT
>JAICXY010000192.1 GCA_025934495.1 Candidatus Nitrosocosmicus sp. | reverse complement strand
TTCTCTTGTAAAATAATTGTGTTTGTTTAGATATCATAGCATCTTTAGCTTGCTATCCCTAACCATGACAATCAAACAGCAGCAAGTGGACGTATATCCATAATTAAAATCATGGTAGAGCGATTACAAATATTTTACAATAGGATGTGCCATTATGTTTAGATAGTACTGCACTTAACCAGCCGGGATCATTTATTTTCGCTTACTCCTTTCTTTGATATATGTAAAATATATGAGCAAAGTTGATAAATATGCAATTATACCAAATTCGATATAAAATTTTTCTAGATTTATTTTTACTATCGGTATTAATTCAGGATATTCTATCATCATACAAGAGTAGGTCCTTAATTTTTTTATTCAATCATCGAGTCTTTTTTTCTAAATCAATGGACTATTCCAAAATTCGATAAAAATATGGCTTATTGTTAATATTATTCAAAGTTAGTGCTTTGCTGCCGTAATCACCATAAGAACAAGAACAAACTTACCACTACAAATGTAAGATAAACTATGGAATATCAAAGGGCTACATTACCAACAGAAAAATCAAATAAAAAGATAAATCATTATGCTATTCCATATGAAAGAGTAATTGATTGCATCATTGTTTATGTTATTAGAACAGGATATCAATAGTAGAAGATACTTCTACCTATAGAATATGGTTCTGGTTCTACATTCCATAGGCGATTTCTTGAGGTGTGGATTTGGTTGGATAGTCATTTTCAAAAAGATATGGATTAGGTATTGATAGCCTATGATAAAAAGGGTATTTAATGGATTTGGTCGTAATCACTACTTGATAGCATATCTATAAAGTCTCCTTTAGGGGAGGAGGATATGACTATAGGTAATAATCCTACTGATAGAAGAAAGACAGGCTAAACATAAAGGTGATTTAACAGATAAAAATGATATATCTCTATATCTGCTGTTGTTGTTATAACATCAGCAAATAAACATGATATAAAAGATGTAACAGATGTCATCGATATACAGTTATCAAACGACCTACTGCTGATGTAACCGTATTCTTATCTACAATAAAAACAAAGAAAGAAAGAGAAAGAATCAACAACACCTGCATATATGTTTTGATAGAGCATACAACTCCAAATCAACAAGATAACAAATAATCAAACGGTGCTATATTCCTCATATACCCAATATAAAAGAAAAAGAGGTCAAGCGAAAGAAAGAGAAGATATACCAAAAGTAATGATTCTGTAAGAAATAAACGATAAGTGGTTGTATGGGAAAGAACAAACTTATGATGACGTAACAGATTCAGAAAAAGTATACAAGATATTAAAAGAAAGTAAAAAAGAACTATCTTGGGTTTGGTACACCTATCGTGCACCATCATAATCTACAAAAAGATAATTTTGGGACAGGCTCTAAGTTAAAACAATAAAAAAATTGAATGAATGAATAACAAATATTTATCTACCCCACACTACCATTGAACTAATTGCTATTACAACCGACTTGTTTATTTTTGTAGACAATACTTGGATTACTAATTACAATAGCAATATTAAATATTTGAATTTGGTAAATTAATTCTATTATATTTTTCATATTCATTATTCTATAGGATAATTTTATATAATTTATTTAGCAAGAAATGTCTCCGGTGTCTCCGTGTATCCGGAAACATAATTTTTGTGCTTGTTATTTCACTTATATTCTTGAGACAAATCATATATCCGGATATAAAATGTCAAAGATAAATATGTCTCCAGGTTTTGCTACTATAATCTGTGCTTAGCCGGAGTCACGGAGACATTGGAGTTAAATCTTATATCTCGCTTCAATGAATGAAAAATACTAATTTTTATAATAATCAAATTAATTATCAAAACAAGTTTATTCAAAAAGAAATGCCATGTTTATCTAGAAATTAACTCTTACTTTCCTCTATCGTTTCAGATATTTTTTGCAGGAATTGCAGACAAACAAAAAATCTTTATGTAGTTTATAATCCTGTAATACTTATTTAAATGTTATTTCTCTTTTACTGGCTCTGTTAACTTAAGCCCTTATTCCTCTGTTATAGTAGCAAACAAATAGGTTTAACCAATTTCTTATATGCTTTAGTTTGCATTTCTTTTTTCTACAAGGAAAATAGTCGTCAAAGCACTCGGTTCTATCCTTGATATA
>JAICXY010000163.1 GCA_025934495.1 Candidatus Nitrosocosmicus sp. | reverse complement strand
GTTGTGCTGCTGCTGTTGTTGTTGGTTGTGGTTTTGTTTGATTATTTTGTGCTGCTGCTGCTGCTTGTTGTTGTGCTGCTGCTTGTTTTTGTTGAGGTGATTGGGCAACTTGAGCTGCTTGTTGTTGTTGAGCTTGTTGTTGTGCTAGTGCTGCTTGTTGATCAGGTCGAATAGGTTGAGGATTTAAAGATGGATTCGCAGGGTTTTGCTGACCATAAATATTATTATAATCTATGGATGCAAAAACTAAACTTGTTGCCATAATTATAGGTATAGCTAACAATATAGATATTTTCATCATATGTATCTTTACTAGACTGCTTTTTATTCTTATATATTTTGTATGTTTACTAAATAACTTTTTATTATCACATATTTTGTTTACATAAGAATTCGTAATAATTAGAATAGAGAATATCAAAAAAAAGTAAATGTCATAGGTTTACATTTATTTATGTTATTTATTGAACACATTAAAATAAATAATAGAAATATGGCTTCATATCTAAAAATATCATAATCAATATTGTTATTTTTAAAAAAGCGTAAACTAAATATGAGATATAAAGTATCAAGTCAGATGATAAGAAACCAATCCTATCATACAATAAAAAAAACCAAATTTGTATAAATTCCAAGAATTACACTGGAAATAGTAGATAATTCTATCTTTTACTTTAGCATATAATGTTTTGTGTAGATATAATGAAAAGCATAGGTAGGGTAGGTAACACTTCCTGCAACTAATTACCCTTTCCACATCATGTATATCAAAAATATATCACAATTTTCAATAGATATATCCAAGTTTCACATGATATTCTATGACATCTATTCTCAAATTAACGGCAAAACAAAAAGATCCATATTTCAAATCTGTTAGGTTAATAGAAGAAAAAATTAAAATAATCAATATTGCAATTGTTATAGAGAAGGCATATTAAGAAAAATAAGATCGATTAAAAAAATAAAATAATATTATAGAAATTAATGTATCTATATAAGATAGCAAATAAGAAATAAAATATTCTTGGAGATTATAAACTTCACCTTTTAACAATATTATATCTATTGGATTAAATTTGAAAATAATTTTTAGGATAAATCAGGTATAAGAATAGATTCAGATGGCAAAATTATAATAAAATAATATTAAATAACAAAAAAAAGAAGATATTACTTCTTTGATTTAGTCACTGCCTCAGATGGAACAATTACGACTTGTTTACCTGATGCATTGATTAAAGAATTCTGTATTAGCTTTAGAGCATTTACCTCGCCAGTTCTGTTTTTATCCTTGAATGCAAGAATTGCCTGATTAGTATAATTTAATAATTTTTCGTTCATGTTAACTTTAGGATTTTGTGCTTTGGCTGTTTTTGGCATTGGAGGGGTTGTTTTTGCCACGGGTGGAGTTGTTTTTGCTGTAGTTTGGTTTGGTGTTTGACCAAGTACATTCGCATTTGCGTTACTAGCAACTACTATTACACTAGCTACCAATATCAATGGCATTGCAATAATCAATAAATTTTTCATCATGTTAATTATAATATCATTTTTAATTATCATATATAAAGTTATTTTATTTTTCAAATGCTTTTCTTATTATTCAATTTATGAAAAAAATTATCTTTATAAATCATATTTCTAATCTACACATATAAAGGAAACAAAAAATATTCGAAGGGGATATTAGGTATCTTTATATACTTGTCGATCCTTGCTTCCATTTAGAAGAAAAAGTGTTAACATGGTTCACAAATAGTCAAAGTTAGGTTTCTTTTGCATAGAAATGGAAAAGGATGCAAAAATAAAAGGCTAAAATATGCACAAAAAGGGAAAAATTCCCTATATAATCAAATTAACTATATTATCCTGGGCGGCATGAATATACCGGGTATGACCACTTTCAAGTCAAAGAATAAAGAAATCGTTCAAACAAGCATTTCACTAGAACAAAAAATGCTTGTTGAATAAAGATATTCATAATAGGATGCTTATTGAGCAACTATGCAAATCGATTTTATTATGGAACAGAGTAAATAATAAGCAAATTTTTGGCGACCATATCACAATAAAAATATACAATTCACCTTTTTATATTAAAGAGGTATTCTATAAAGCAAAAAATCAAATTTATAAAAAGTCTAGTTTTTTATAAAATATAATAGATTAATACAAACAATATCCACTAGGATTATTTTTTTCTTAAACTTCTCAATATTCCTAATCCCATTATTATGTATCCTATTACTATAATTCCAACGAATTGTGGTGATATTGTTTGATGAGTCGAGTTCGAGGTACTCGAAGTTAAATTAGAATTATCAGGGATAATCGATGAAACTAAGACAGATGTACCCATCAATGCACCACCCACAATTAATAAAACTGTTAAAAGCCTCGATTTAACGTTAAAGCCTATACCATATGATACGAAAAAAAATATTATCGAAACTCCTCCAAATATCATTCCCCTGTCTTTTGCGGAAAGTGGTATAAATCCTTGACCGTGATTTAACCGTGCAATTCCAGCATCAGCTATATATGCGACTAATAAAATAAATGCAATAGATACCACTATTTCTGCAGCTATTTTTCTCGAAGTTTGCATAAATTATATTATAACTGTGGTTATTTAATTATTATATGCAAACGAAAAAAACTTTTTTTTAATTATTTGTACAAGTTTCTCAACTATTATCAATATGTATCAATTCCATCAATTATATTATGTATTTTTAGAATAACACGAGTTTTATATCCCAGTTTAGTAGTTAATATTTTTATATAATAGACAATTCATTTCTTTTTGATAATTTATAATGCATTTCAGATGTATAATTCAATAATCAGATAATTGTTTAATTTATAAAAGTATTTCTTTTTTTAAAGCGTAAAAGAAATTAAAATGGACTTTTATTTGTTTACCATATTAATCCAAATGAAACGCATCTTCATATCCTTATAAAGATATTTTAAAAAAACTAAACTCATATTTTGTGGATTCAAGAATTTTAGTTAAAACTATTATTAATAATTTTGATTAATCGATTCATAAATAATTTAGATCGATTTTAATTGTTTCTTGTAAATATTTTCTATTTCAGTTATTGTTGTCGAGTCTTCTGCATTTTTATCATCTCTTATTTTTCCTGTAAATTTTGGAAATCTTAGTGCCAATCCATATCCTTTTTTTATTCTGTTGATGGATGTTGTATATAGGGGACTTAAAGTTATTTCTGGTGAAAATATTTCAATAACTAATTTAGGTTCAAACCATACATCAATTTTTAGTTCACCCGAGTTCACTCGAGGATGTTTATTTTTTATTACATGTTGTTTCAATCTCTTTGAAATTTCTTCAAGTATTTCATCAGTAAACCCGGTTCCTACTTTACATATTGTAAAAAAGGTATCCTCCTCTGGTTCATAGGCGGCCAATAAAAAAGCTCCGTAATTTCCAACCCTTCTGCCTTTTCCGTGTGCAGCCCCTACTATAGCCAAATCAAGTGTATCTAAAAGTTTATTTGAATACTCTTTCTTTAATTTTATCCATGCCCATTCTCTAGCTCCTGCCCTATATGGACTTTCAGAGTTTTTTAACATCAAACCTTCACAGCCCTCTTCAATTGCTTTTACCATGAATTTATCTAATTCCTCTATTTCTGTTACCTTTGTTTGAGTGATCAGTTTAATTTTTTCGTTTTCAAAGCTAATGATTTCTTCCAA
The DNA here is from genome assembly GCA_025934495.1 of Candidatus Nitrosocosmicus sp. Taxonomy (GTDB): domain Archaea; phylum Thermoproteota; class Nitrososphaeria; order Nitrososphaerales; family Nitrososphaeraceae; genus Nitrosocosmicus. The sequence goes on along the minus strand of JAICXY010000163.1, from coordinate 1,963 downwards.
AATCCTTCTTCTTTTAAAAAAGGGTAAATTAGTTTTATCTTCATTATCATAAAAAAGTAAATCAAATAAATTTAGTATAACCGGATAATCTTTTATCGCTTCGTCAATTTTGTATTTTCGCCTCCGGTGCATTAAACTTTGAAAAGGTAGGAATTTTCCTGTTTGTATGTCAATAGAAACGATTTCTCCTTCGGCGATTAAATCTTTGGTGTTTATTTTTTTAAATTCATTAACTATATCTGAAAAATTATTTGTGACATTTTCAAGGCTTCTTGTAAATAATTCTATCTTTTTATCACTTTTGTGAATTTGAATTCTCTCTCCATCTATTTTATATTCGGCGTAACATATTTTTCCACTCATTTTTTTTAACGCATCATTAGCATCAGATGCCCGTTCAGCAAGCATTGGGCGTACAGGTATAAATAAAGAAATCGGGATTGATTCGACCTCGTTCAAAGAACCACCAAACAACAGTCTTGCAATGTTCCCTAAATCACTTGAAACATTGTATGCTCTTTCAAGAATTTTTCTATTTTTTTTTTCACCGGTAAATGATATAGATATTGCATCTAGTATCGTGAAATCAGCTATCCCTAATCTTAAGTTGCCCAGTATTAATTTTAAGATAAATTTGCTTTCTAAATTAGTAGAATTATTTAATAAACTGTTTATGTACTTTAATTTAAGATCGATAGAACCAGCCCCTGACACTTTAGAAATTTTTATCAAAGTTTCATAAACTTTCTCAATGGTTAGTTTTTCGTAGGAAAGAGTTGTTTGAAATTTATTTTTTAATAAATCATAGGCAACATCACCTAAATCTCCACTCTTATTATATTTTATTTGAATATCTTTAACAGAATAACCGCTAGCTAATGCAAGTGATTTTATTACTACTCTTTCAGCTACGCCCAATTCTTTAGATTGGTAATCAGGTCCTAATTTGCCTTGAATTAAATAAATTATTTTATCAATAGTTTGTATAGTAGATCTCTTTAACACATGAACAAGATAATCCGTAAGTTCTAATCGACTTGATGTTTTTTCCATCTTTTCAAAAGTTTCAGCAAGTTCTGAGAAATACATTAAAATCAGTTAAAACGTATTGATTTTATTTTTTATGCCAGCATTAATTGTTAATGCTAACTCAAATATTTTTATTTGTCATTGTTTAACAATAGACATGCGAATAGTTTAAAAAATAATTATAAATATTTAACTATTAATCTCCAAAGTACAATATAATCTGCTTTGTCGCATAGCTTGGTCTATTTTGCTTTGATCAGGTTAACAAATAATACTGTGAAGGCTGGCCTTCATGCAATAGATCTCTTGTTAGACATGGTGAAATCCCCTTTCATATGATTTTCGTGAAACATGGAATTGGGATCTAGAAAAGATGAATGAAAACAAGAAAGGTAAAGCCATATCTATATCCTAAAACGTTAATTCTCTCCATTGGTTATATCCGAATATGCTTTAATCTATACCATTTAGCTTATGTATTCAAACCTTATCGAAAATTTTTCTGTTTATTTTAGAAATTCATAGTTTGTATATTTATGTTAATTGGTATGCAATATAGACAAACCGAATGGATAATCAAGGCTACTATGGGAGAATATCTACCAATTCATCCAAGCTATGGTCGCATATGTAAAAGAATTAACAATAGGTTGAATATAGAAATTAAAAAATGTAAAGCCATATGAGGATGACGATGACGATAAAGATTACATTGTAATTGGAGTAGTGGACAGTACAAGTATCAAGGTAACTAACAAAGGTCATCGGATGCCTGATAAATAAATGGATACATAAAAGAAATGGTATCTCAAAATACATGTTTTCGTAAACATAAAGGCCAAGGAAATACTCATTACTCTATATGTCACTGATGAGAAAGTTCATGACAGCAGTAGCAAGATGATAAAGAAACTGATTAATCAAGATTAAGGTC
>JAICXY010000154.1 GCA_025934495.1 Candidatus Nitrosocosmicus sp. | reverse complement strand
TTGATTATATACATCAGAAAGATTAGCAGAAGCACAAGATATGATAACAGTTCTTTGAGATGAATCATAATTAATACATCCAGATACTGGCAAAGATGCAGATACAAAATTTATGGTAAAAGTAGTTATAAATAACAGCAATATGCCAGCAAACATAAACAAAATTAGAGAGATCATCTTGTATTCAAATAATCAATAAATGCATAATTTAATTTGTTATCCAGTATTATGTATAAATACAAATAATTTATTTATCAGGTAATTATAAATCAATAAATCTTGTTTCTAGTAATCTACTAAGGAATTAAGTCACAGATACCTTTTAAACCTTTGTAACAAACATATGCCTTATTGCATGATTCTTATAATCTATTATTTTGACCCCCTGTTTTGCCTAAACTGAAACTAGCATATTATATAATAATACTTTCAACATCATTTCATGTATAATATTCTTTTACCTAATAGAATAAACATATTCTCCTTCTTATATGCGCTTTATTGATGAGAATACTATTAATACTGTTTCTATAATCCATATCCATCCATAGATAACACTACCATTCCATTTTTTGCAAATCATTTCTTTATGCCAAAATGAATAGTTTTCTAATATTTCCTTTTTTTTATTGAACTTGGGCATTCGTTCTTACTTTGATACAAGACAAGACTCCATTTCCTGCAAAATATCTAAAAATGTTATAGTCGTCATAAGTATTAATTTCAAATAGTTTACCTCTTGCTGCCATGCTATCTGATTTTATGGCATATTTAACCAATCCATATAATGCTTTATTATCATAAACGCGTTTATCAATAGTTACTTTCACATAAAAGAATTGATACATCGATTAATGTTAATCGATCTTATCTTACATTTACTGCACCATTGTTCATGATTCTTTGCATTATTGGGATGAAATTGAACATTTAAAACAATTTATACCCACATTCTAACGCGTTTTAATGATATAGAAAATAAAGTGAATTGTATAATAAAGATCTTGGTAAAAATCATTGCAATAGAAAAAAATATTACATATCGAATTACATTGGAGCAAACTGGTTTAACGTAACTTATGATTCTAATGTAAATTAACTACCAAATACAATAAATTTATCAAATCTATACCCACATTGGATCGATACCGGTCTAGGGAGATTGAAGACATAGTAATTTTTGTCGAGTTCATTGGATATCTGATGGTATGGGCAATGTACAGATATACCTCATTAGTAATGGTGTTAAGAAAAATAGGATTAAAAATCTGATAGAGGAATTAAAAGAGATTGACGAAATTGAGATGGAATTAAATAAATTTTATAAAGATATTATGGATATTTATGACATGGTTGATGGATTATCAAAAAATATTGGAAGAAATGTTATAAGATTTATTGTATTGGAACAGTATTATGACAGGTAAAATCTAAGGTTTAATGGTCTATCTATAGTCTTTTATTTCTCATGTCCCTTAATTGAACATTACCTTATTTTGTTAAATTTAAATATTATCAAAAATAAAATTATAAAAATATATGTATTTTAAAGAAAGGATTATAGTATATTATGGCATAATTTTATTTACAATTTTATCATTAATTAATAGCACTGTTTTCGTTCAATCTCTAATATTCGCACAGAATACAAATTCTGCATCTTCCTCGCCGCTGTCACCTGATTCCCAATCATCAAGGTCTCCAAATCAAATTCCAGTATATCCTTCCCCCTTTTCTGACCAACTCTCTGCACAACAAATGACATCCTCGACTAATAAAACATGTAGATTAACACCATCATTAATAGAGGGAGAGGTTACACCTCAACAAACTGAAGGTCCATATTTTATTGCTGATACTCCTAATCGCTCTAATATTACTTCTGATCCCACAGACGAAACTGTGCAACAAGGTATTCCTTTGCATTTAGTGATCCATGTCTATAAAATAAACGATAACGGCGGTAATAATATCAATAGTAATACTACAACTGATACCAATAGTTCAAATGTTTCTGCTGTTTCCTGTATACCTTTCAGTGGAGCCCATGTTGATATATGGCATGCAAATTCTCAGGGACTATATTCTGGAATTTCACAGATTGGTACACAAGGAAAAATGTACCTTCGCGGATACCAAATAACTGATAAAAATGGAACTGTAAAATTTGATACAATATATCCCGGATGGTACCAAGGTAGAGCTATTCACATCCATGTAATGATTAGAGCATTTAATGGAGGTGGAGGAGGTGAAGGTAATGAAATATTTCATTGGACATCACAAATGTATCTTAAAAATTCCATAAATCAACTGGTACATACACAACTTCCATATAACAATCATGGACCTCCACCGATGACAAATGAACAAGATGGAATCTATACAGGACCATCAACTGATAAACTCATTCAAAGTAATACCGGGCAACATTTGATGCTTAATCTAACTAAAGATAAACAACAAGGTTATGATGGTACTTTCAATATTGTAGTAAATGCACCTGCATCTTGAAAGTAAAACTATTTATATAATTTATTTTATATTTGTTTTTTTTGTTTTCTAACTATTTGTAAGATCATTCTCTTTCACTTTAGAACATGTTTTAATATGTCAAAATGTTAAAAATAGGCGTAGAACCTATTCCAAAATTTTTGCTTTGTTGCCGAATTCCATTTGTCTGTTGTTTTTAAAAAGCTGAGTATTATTTGTTGCATGATTACCCTTTTCCTAATACATTTATACTATTCTTATGTAAACTAAACTTGCTTTTTTAGCGATCATAATGCATTTAGCTTATGCCCCTCAAATTATAGTTATGAGGACTACCTCCATCAGAATGCTTACGGATGAGGGAAGTAACATTTTGTACGATATGATGGTTGATAATAAAAAAGATGACTATAGAGCCAAGATCATCCTGCTTAAAAATAAAGGATATCCAGTTGCTGAAATAAGACGAGCAACTAATCATCAGGACAGCAATTATCCGAAAGTGGATACATCATCATTTCAATGAAAGAGGAGTAGATGAAATAATATCCAAAATCCATAAACATAAATCAATCAAGATATATAATAATATCGAGAAAAAGAATGTTGAGATAGTGGCCAAAAATCCAAGAACCGATTATGGTGGATTGCCATTTTCAACATGGTCGTTGCGTACTGGCTTGAGGATTTATTACCAAGGAGATAAACCTAGTTGAAATTAAGCCACACCGAAATTAGAAACATCATTCTAAAGCATAGATGGTGTCAAGTGGAGAAATTCTAAAATAATCTTGGGAATCAGCCTGGACCCAGAATATCATTAAAAAAAAGAGAATCGAAGAATTAAGGTATAGCAATCTGTCTTCTGACTCTCTCTATCTCTTACTTTATGAAAATGAGAAGGGATCTATAGCTGCAAAAACATATGGTGGCACCTTCTGGTTCTTTTGTACAAACTAAGGTATCTACGGCTCAACAGAAGATAAGAGGAATTTTGAATGTATTTGGTGTTTATGATTACAATAATAATAAGATATGTACTCATTCATACAAAAAGAAAACATGAAAACAGTTTTAGATTTTATAGTAGGATAGTAGAACAAAAATATGATTTAAGTGTAAAACAAATATTTTTGGTACTGGATAATGTATCGATACACGAATCAAACAAGGTGAAACAAACGATGGCTAAACATCATCTTCCAAGGATATAATTCGTATTCCTTCCAACAAGGTCTCCTGAATTAACCTTATAAAAGCAAGATGGTTATATTGGATGTATAGACAAGCGACAAGCGATAAACAATTCCACATTTGAAAATGAACGGGATATTGGTAAAGCAATAGTATCAGATTGGACTATAAATTATAATAAAAAACATATAGTTAAAATGAGTATAAACAGTTTACAGTTTACATGAAGAAAGTATCTTTAGATTACGTAACTGTCAACAGAGCCAAAAACTGTGTCTAAAAATATAAAAGTTAGAAACTTTACAACCTAATTGAAAAAGAATCTTGATATACTTGTCTCCATTTATAAAAGAAGATTTCTGTGCATAATACCTCTTCCGACGATAACAGAAATATAAAAGATGATGATAATACTATAAATAACACCCGCATCAACGAAAAATTAAATCCGATAGAAGAAACTGAATCACATATAATAGAAAAAGATAAAAAACGCCATTTTACTTTTGCTCAAAAAAGTAAAATCAACATTGATGAGATAGCAAATACAATATTATTTATAGCTGTTTTTATCGGTATTTGGCAATTAATTTATTTATTGGGCATATGGCCAAAAATCTCTTTACCATCACCCCTGATGGTGGCAGAAGCATTCTATGAATTATTACAAAATAATACACTGACTCTAAGTATTGGAATGACTATGTATAGACTTACAATAGGATTCATAATATCCATAGTAATGGGGATGATAGTTGGCCTTGCAATGGTAAAATTTCCAGGTTTTGGAAAAACCATGGGCTCCTTTGCTATAGGGTTACAATCCTTTCCTAGTATTGCATGGGTTCCATTTGCAATACTACTCATAGGTTTAAATGATTTTGGAATATTATTTGTTGTAGTATTAAGTTCCGTATTTTCAGTAATGATTTCCACTTATAGTGGTATTCGCAATATTCCTATAATATATATTCGTGCAGCAAAGAACATGGGAGCTAAAGGATTTTTTCTATTTAGATATTTAATGATACCTGCAGCAACTCCTGCTTTAATTGATGGATTAAAACAAGCATGGTCATTTGCATGGCATGCATTAATAGGTGCTGAAATACTTATGGCCGCATCAATAGGTATAGGCCATATTTTATTGGTGGGGAGGGAATTTCAAGCTATGGATCAAATAATCGCATCGATGATTACAATCTTTGCTCTGGGAATGATTTTTGATAGAATAATATTTATGAAAATAGAAGACAAAGTAAGAGAAAAATGGGGTTTAAAACAGGAACAAGGTAATGCATAGTCAGAATAAGAAAATTATTTTATATTCTGATAGAAATATTATAAACTCTCAACAATAGCGAATAAAAGTAATTTAATAATGTGTATTTTGATAAAAAAATAAAAAACAAATTAGCATTAAAATAAATGATAATAATTTAATTTTGATATCCATAGAAAATTTTTCTAATTACAAAATGAATATATTGTAATAAATGAATATAGCATACCAATCAATAGTATATTATCACGCGGGTAAAAAATGAAGAAAAATAGTAGCCCATTTAAAATTATTATTTTATTACCTTAATCTAATATCAAAAACTTCAAAAAATTTCTTCTATGTAAATGCTAAATCATAAATACATTTTGCATATTTATCGCATTTTTTGCCTATTTCTAATTACTAATACATTCCTTGTATCCACAATAGTCTGTGAATGCTAAAACAAAATTGGGGATATCTGTTGGTATTATTATTGCTATAATAATAACATCTCAATCAAATATTAATGGACTATTTTCTATCGGCTCAAATAATATAAAAATAGATAACGATAGTTCTAAATCAAAAACCTTGAAAATAGGCTATTTCCCTAATGTAAATCATGCTCAGGCCGTAATAGGTTTAAAAAATGGAGATTTCCAAAAGATAATAGAAGGTAATACCAATGCATCTCAAAGCAAAATAAAACTAAAAGAATTTGTTTTTTCTGACGGGCCATCAGCTATAGAGGCATTATTTGGCGGGCAGATTGATGCAGCATATGTAGGACCAAATCCAGCTATTAATGGATATATTGCTTCAGGTAAAGAGGGTTTACAAATAATATCCGGGGCATCAAGTGGTGGAGCTGTTTTTGTAGTTAGAAATGACTCTGGAATAAATTCGGTCAAAGATTTAGGTGGTAAAAAATTTGCTTCACCACAGTTAGGTAATACCCAAGACATATCTTTGAGAAAATATATTGTAAAAAACGGTTTTAATACTGTAGAGAATGGAGGAAATGTTACAATAGTTGCAATAAATCCCTCTGATATCCTGACACTCATGATAAAAAAACAAATTGATGGAGCATGGGTGCCTGAGCCATGGGGAGCCAGGTTAGTAAAAGACGGAGATGCAAAGATATTTGTTGATGAACGCAGTTTATGGCCCCCTAAGGGTAAATTTGTTACCGCAAATATTATAGTAAGGACAGATTATTTGAAAGAAAATCCAGATGTTATAAAAAAGCTTCTTGAAGCAAATGTAGATGAAACCTTATGGA
>JAICXY010000119.1 GCA_025934495.1 Candidatus Nitrosocosmicus sp. | reverse complement strand
GTAGTCAGAGTATACGCACGTTTGGTAGAATTGGGAGCAGAAACTCCAGCAAGGAACCCCTATGTTGCAGAAATGTACAAATTAGCATTGGAAGGAAAACTCTACAGTAGATCCATCCCATAAATTTTTTTTTGTTTATTCGATAATATAAAAAATAAAAGATAAAAAAATAAACTACTTTATTTATCTGGATCTTTATTTAGATCAAATTCTCGAGATTGTTTTAGTTTTTCAGAGAAGCTAATTGTTTTACCATGATCAGAAATAGAAATATTGGTATTAATTCGTATATTAAATCCTAATGACCTATAAATACCAAGTAGATCACCTCCAGATATCTTTGAAATTTCCCCATAACGTATCAATTCATTTAATCTTTTAATAAGAATTTTAGTTTGAAAAGGAAATTGCTGCTCTGCAAGGTGTAATACCTCATTGCCCCGATCATACAAATAGTTTTGTAGAAAATCCCGCTCTGATATACCGCCACCTTCTGAGGAGATTGATTTTTTTTGATTTAATTCATGTTGTTCCATATTTTTTCTCTCTTTTTCTTTATAGGCAAATTGTTCTTTTAGAGCCTTCATTTTTCTAGCTTTTATCAATTCTAGGTCAGGATCATCGACATTGGAATTTCCATTATTAGTCAATTTAACCTTTAATCACTCCTAATGGTACCAATCTTACTGCTTTTGTAGCAATGCCTATATTATGAGACACATCAGCAACCATATCTACATCTTTATATGCATCAGGTGTTTCTTCAATTAAACCATTCTTTGTCATAGATCTAACATAAATACCCCTAGATTCCAATTTTCTTTTTACCTCATCTAATGTATGAATTCTTTTTGCGTGTGATCTTGACATAGTTCTTCCTGCACCATGAGCAGTTGATCCAAAGCTTAAATCCATAGATCTATCGTTTCCTACCAGTATCCAGCTTGCAGTACCCATAGACCCTGGAATAATTACAGGTTGACCTATTGAACGATATCTTGAGGGCAGCTGTTCCATGCCTGCAGGAAATGCACGGGTTGCTCCTTTTCTATGTACAACCAAATCGCGCGTTTGTTCGCCATCAACTTTATGACGTTCTACTTTTGCAATATTATGAGAAACATCATATACCAAGTTCATGTTTAAATCTTGTTCGCTCATTTTAAGTATACGTTGAAAAGTCATCCTTGTCCAGTGAGTTATCATTTGTCTATTCGCCCAAGCAAAATTCAAAGCTGAAAACATGGATTTTCTATAACTTTCACCCTCTGGTGAATTATTTGGAACACAAGCCAATTCTCTATCTACAATATTCATGTTATATTTTTTTGTGGCTTGTTCCGATAGGCGCAAATAATCACTACACACCTGATGTCCAAACCCCCTGGAACCACAATGAATTAATATTTGTATTTGGCCTTCTTTTGTGATCCCCATAGTTTTTGCGGCTGTTTCATCAAATATTTTGTCTACTTTTTGAAGTTCAAGGAAATGATTCCCCGATCCCAAGCTACCTAATTGAAGAGAGCCTCTTTTTCGTGCATTGTTTGATATATGTATAGGATCAGCTCCAGTCATTTTACCAGATTCTTCACAACAATCAAGGTCACTTTTTATTCCATAACCATTCTCTACCGACCATTTTGCACCCTCTACTAGTAATTCATCTAATTCAGAAGAAGTTAGTTTGATTGAGCCCTCACTTCCAACACCTGTTGGAATAGAAGAAAACAATCCATCTACCAGTGCCTTAAGTTTTGGACGTATATCAGATTCCAATAAATCTGTTCTAATCAATCGTACTCCACAATTAATATCATAACCTACACCGCCAGGGCTGATAATACCATCTTCAAGGTCAGATGCAGCTACGCCTCCAACTGGAAACCCGTATCCTTCATGTCCATCTGGCAATACAATCATATGTTTTTTGACTCCAGGAAGAGTAGTTACATTTACAGCTTGGTCCAGCGTACGGTCTTCGACCATTTTAGAAATTAATAGATCATTTGCGTATATCGTAACTGGAATATTCATTCCTCTGGATTCATCTTTAAATATCTGAAATTTAAAATCGGAAATTTTATTAACTTGATGTTTACCTTTTTTTGTTACTAATAAACTAGACATTATTACCTATATATTAAATATTTTAAACTTGTTAAATATTAATCATGCTTTGTTGTATATTAAACCTATTCACCTATACTTAACAATCTGTATCTGTCATTCTTTCTTTGATATCTTTAGAAATGGTCTTTAACCTCATCAAAAGTATACCTACATATTTATATGTTATAAAATATCTTGATTATAGAAGTCGAGTATATGTAAAATCTACCGTATCTACGATGACAACGATGTTATGTATAACAATGACAGGCCAATTAATCAACTCATAAAGTATGAAATGCTAATTAAAATATATGCTGAACTGTTTGTTGTTGACCAGTTTTGTATCGGATAATATCTGTTTTAAACAAAATAATATGCCATTAGACCAGATTTATTTGTTATGAATGAAATAATTATAATCTATGTCCATATAATCATGTTTTTGAAGAATTAGTTAATAGATCATTTGTCCATTTTGATCTTAATCATAAATTTTTGGACGGAATTTGCTTTGTTGCATGAGTCCCCATCTCTAAATGCATTTAGCTAACATCCGTTAAGAAATCATATGCAATGATCCACCTACAACCAATCCCTAGTTAGATGTGCATTAGCAGCAGAATTAGTTAATAATTTGCAAGATCTGATAATGTGACAACAGTGATAGGCAAATTATTTGCGGATTATGGTGCTATGAGATAATAATATTTTTAGATATTTGTCCACAGATAATGGAATCATATTTTGTATCAAAGTATGAAAGAATGCAAAAATCAAACTGGAAGATGGCAATTTCATTAGAAAACTATCAATTATGGCCCAGAAAAAAGGATTTTCAAAGATGGAAAGAGGAGAGTATTGTAAGCTATGGGCAAAGAGGGATTGTGTGTAGAAACTGTGTACGTCTATAAAGAGGATGTTTGGTGAATATGTATACTCGGAGATTAAACCGAAAAGTATGATACAAGAAATGCGTTGAAAACATAATAGTATAACAAAATGATATATTTACACAAAACAGATAGTAAAATCAGGGATTTTAAGAATCATACAACAAAGCAGACTAAATGAATCATATAGACTACTAGGTCAAATGCCCGTCAAATGCCCGTCAAATGCCCGTCAAATGCCCGTCAAATGCCCGTCAAATGCCCGTCAAATGCCCGTCAAATGCCCGTCAAAACGCATAGTGAAGTCCGATAAGCATATTCTATAATGCCGGAATTGTAATATTAATATATTAATATATTTATCCATAAGGCTCGTTAACAGTTGTGTAAACAATGTGTATGCCTTATTGTAAACCAACACTGCTTGTATGGTGGCATAATACATTTAGATTATTATCGTAAATTATAACTATGAGGGATACCTTCCTCATCAGAATGCTTACTGATAATGAAAAAACATACTCATTAATTGATGGTTGAGGATACTGAAACGATACAGAGCCAAGATCATCCTGCTGAAAGATGATGGATAAAGTTCCTGAAATAAGATGGATGGTAACTAATCACCATGACGTTAATTTTAGAAAATGGTTCACCGTTTCAATGAAAAAAGTAATGATGGAATATCATCGAAAATACACAAACATGAACCAATCAAGATAACTGATGATGAAAAAAAAGATTGTTGAAAAAGATAAACGGATTTCTAAATGTATTTGATGGTACCTGATCACATCAACAACAAGCAGATGTGGATATACACTGCTACAGAAAGAAAACAGGAAAGCAGTTCCTGGATTTTATTAAACGAATAGTTGACCAAAAGTATGGCAGCAACATCAGACAGATATTTTTGGTAATGGATGTGTATCAATACACCAATCCAACAAGGTAAAAGAAACTCTAGTAAGGTATCACCCAAGAATACATCTAGTATTTCTTCCAACTAGATCACCTGAACTCAATTTGATAGAGGTAAGATAGATATGCATGCATAGACAACAAGCCGCGATAAACAATTCCATATTCTTATGGACAGGATATTGGTAAAGCCGTATCTGAATGGATGGACATATGGTTATAACAAAAAGCATGCAGACAAAACAAGCAGTATTAGTTTACAGCAAGAAAGCATTCATGTGTTTATATAACTGTTAACAGAGCCTATACTACTTATATCAACTAATATACTTGGTTACCACATATGATGAATATTTGCGAACATTCAGACATTCGTTTATTATTAAAAGACCTATAGAAAGAGTTTGGGATTTTTATACCGATGTCAAGCATTTGGAAAAAATAACACCTGATAAGATAGACCTTAAAATCATTAATACCACTAATCAAAGGATCACTCTAGGGCAGGAGATTTGGATTAGCGGAAAATAATTACAAAAATAAGAAGCAAATGGCATTCAAAAATAACACTTGTACAATCATACGAATATGTAGATGAGATGTTGACAGGACCATTTAGAAAATGGAAACATTCACACAAATTTCATAATCTCGATGGAAAACAAACAGAGTTAGTAGATACGGTTGAATTTGAATTGCCATATGGCATATTAGGAAAGTTATTCGAAGGTTATGCCTATAAACAAATACAAAATATCTTTGAACATAGAAAAATATCTACACTCAATGCACTAGAAAATAACTGATATATATTAAAATATTATGAATCTTGTGTTTATAATCAAGCAAATACATTACAAATTTTCAAAACTACTCTTTGTGTATAAACTGATGCAAAAAAATTTGTCCTCCATTTGATTTGGGAATTAACAACAAAACTGCCAAAATATTATCATTTATTTCAACTAAATGTTTTGACTTTATCATACCTACTATAATTATTATCATCATAATCCAATAATTTTGTAATAATAATGGATATTATATTAATTGATAATGTAATATATTAATCATAATTTTAATTACTTACCAATATTTGAAATATATGATATTTGAAAAAAAAGATATTTAATGAATAGAAATAATAATACATTTTTTTATTGATTTAATTTCTTTTAGGTTTTTTTATTACTTTATATAATAATAATCATGAGTTTGTGTTAAATTGATATAATGTAAATTCTTTTAAATCTTAGAAATTATTCCAAAATTCATCTGAAATCTGTAATAGTAATAGGTTTGTTCATTTTCGTTGTGAGTACAGCAGAAAAAGCTGAAGCAGTAATGTATGATTTCAATAATATTGGCTATTAAATAATGTCTATCAATTTGGTAAGTTCTAAATATATCCTTTTTATTATTTATTGATGTAATTAATCTTATACCTTTATGTTTTCCTTGTCTATATCGATCCATTACCATAATATGACCAAGATAAAAGATGATTTAATGAATTTGAATATGCATTTAGAATTTCTTCAATATCCATTTCATTTTTGCCTTGAAAAGAAATATTAATTGAAATTTTTATCAATATTCTTTTTTGTCATTCTTTATTCCATCAAGTATTGCATTTACAATATTGGAATTATCATTATTTAATAATGGTTTCCTATATGTGCGTGAAATTCTGATTGGTAGTTAGGGAAGGTGGTGCTATGGGTTTGTCCTAGCTTTTTTAGCAGTTCCATCGGGATCTGATTTAGAAATAAAGTATTTTGATAGATTAACAACAAATGGCAAATCCATTAACAATAATACATCTGTTTTTATCAAATTATACAGCTCTCTAATAGCAGATATCATTATAGAAGGTTCTGTATCAGGGTTCATTATTTTAGACCGTAACTGCTTTTTGCAAAGGGATACTCCATCTATCGCTTGACGATAAGCAGTAACATATGCATATTGATATCGTATTACCTCGTAAAACCAATACCTATTATCATTAAGCTGCCGCATCCTCCTTAGATTTCTAACAAGATTTAAAGATACATTTAGTTTTGTTTTAATTGCTATTATTTAGGTTTTAATCCATCAATCTGAATTTGCTGATCTATTAATATAGACATTAACAGTGCAGTATATAACTCAAAATCAGATAAGCCATAGGCTTTTATAGATTTCTGATATTTGAAGTAACATTTACGTATGACTTTTAACAGTAATTGTTTATCATCATCTGATAAGCAAACCATAAATTTATTCCAGTTGCTGATTATCTTATTATATGTACTATCATCTATACTAGATGATGAGGCTAGATCAGTGAAATCGAACAAGTCCAACAATATAATCCATCAACACTAAATTCAGTTATCATTTAGATCAAGATATTCTTTTTTACTAATGCATTTCTAAAGCATTATATCAATTCACATAAAAATGAAGATACACAATAGAGTTGATAAAGTGATGAAGATTATATTAAAGATGCCTCCTACAATATTAAAATCGACGGCGAATTTGGGGCTAATTAAATTTGCATTTTTTTAAGTAAAAGATATATTATTAGAAAAGATTATCAGAATTTTATATAAAATCTCCAATAAAATTCACTAGTATATTTTATCTAATGTATTTTATTTTATATGTGTAATTTATGGACAACCAAAAATAAATAGTATAAAATGAACCACTAAATGTGCCAACAGTACAATATTTTTAAAATTTCAGCAGATGATGTAGACGGAGCTAAAGAATTCTATAAAAAAGTATTTGGATGGGATATACAAAAATGGAGTAATCCTAAACAATCTCAACATGATTATTGGATGTCCGAAACTAAAGACGATAAAGGAAATTCAGGTTTAGGAGGTGGAATGATGAAACGTCAATCTCCCCAACATACAGTTACAAATTACATTACTGTTTCTTCTATTGATGAATACTCCTAAAATAGGGCAATCCGGTGGTAAAGTAATAATATTAAAAAAAAATTCCAGGTATGGGAATTTTTCGCTATTTGTTTAGATAGTGAAAACAATATGTTTGGTATATATGAAGATAATAAATCTACAACATAATACATATTTTTCTCTATTACTTGTATTAGTGCTTAATGCAATTTTATTTCCTATAATGCTATACCAATCAAAAGTCGATAATAAAATAAAATAGGTTTCTATGCAGTGCCATGACTAATATTAGCAATACATGACTATAAAGATTTACATCATTCTATTGCAGTCAATAGAGGGAGCCATTACGAGCCCAATTATCAAAATATAACCAATTTGGCATAATCTTCTACCATTGCAACGGCTATTTTAATGGCAATTGTTATTATCAAGACAAATCAAGGTTAAAAGTTAAGATATATTGTTAGATGATAGTATAAATAGTAAGTTCGAATGAAAAAATGAAAATTATAATAATAAATTAACAGTTCCCTTATGAATGCCAAAATCAAAGCCCATAGACCTTTTCATAATACTTCTCTAAAACTCGATAGATTCAGCTGCAGTGAAAGGCTTTTTAACAAGCATGTGGATTTCTTTACCTATAGATATCAAATAAGGCTGATCTCAACTACATTTATCCCCATTTTTAGAGTCCAAAACATTTTTGAAGATCTATGTTTCTTGCAGTTTGTTCCAGATTTTGAATAGTTGTCCTACTATATACCAATCAGTCACATGTAATTAAACCATCATAGATGTTATCTTTATTATGGTTTTATATAGAATATATAAATAAACAATGATGTAATACTACTTCAAAAAATATAATCGTCGGCTAGCTTTTTAAAAGGTATTTTTCTATAGGTGCAGTACCTTCTTTAAATGTCACAACCAGAGTATCACCCACTTTATATGGACAGTTTGAAATGGAGCGAGGTTGATGATCTGATGCTTCAACAATACATGTTCCATGATCATCTTTAATGACGACCTTCGCATCATCAGTAACTTCTTTTCTAAACAAATCCTTAAGAGGAAAACCAAATAAAGCCTGAGTACCAAAGAATACTCCTATGATAATAACTATTACAAGAGCTGTCAACTTTTTGCCAGACATTTGAGAGAGGGTAGAAGAGGATGAATCAGAATCAAATTCATCGTAGCCCATAATTTAATATATTACAACAAAAGTCTATTTAAAGATATTTTAACATTTAGCATCGGATAAATATGCCAGGAAAGAGCATAATGCAAATTTAATTAATGTCATAATCAGATGGTAAAATTAGATCATACAAGATTCAAATGCTGTTTGTATCGCTCCAAAGCTATTAGATATATATGATGTTGATTGCATCTGGGTTACAAAATAATAGGTAAAAGATAACAACGATGGTAACAATATCCTACAACTTGACTTTGTATTTTTAAATTGTAATGGTTTAATCGATAGATTACTTTCTTCTTCGTTCTTTATGATTCGGTGGTCTCCACCCCATAAAGATTTTTAAATGTTACTTTATTGACTATAACTTACCGATAAACAAATCATTAGAGGTAGCATAAAATATATAATTCATAGAAAATGCAATGTTGCCTAACTCAATCTATTTGGCTGGGATAATTAGCTAATTTAACTCAAATCATATCTTTTATATTATTGGTCAATGAATAAATTAATCCGATTCTTTATGTAATTGATTTTACCCTGATGGTTATCCACGGTACCTATCAAAGATAATAGAAAGGGCACAGCAGAAGCAGTTCTTTTAAGCAATAAAAATATTAAAATAAAATGGAATACGAAAACAAATAATGAAATTTATTTTTATAATTACGACTTTGTCTTTAATATTAGCATTATTTGTTATATCTGGATCTGAAAGCAATAAAAAAGTGTTTGCTTTAAACGATTCTATTACTAATAAGTCAAATAATGCTTTTCTATCAACGAAATGTAGCAATAATAGTAGTAACACTTTTAATAATACTAATAATATCATTTCTAATGTATTACCCCCTAAAATTCTTATGGCATATAATGGAAAAGAATATGATACAGGTAATTTGTTTGGTTCAAAATTTAGAGGAGGCATTCCTTTTTCACAGCTTCAAATCCCTCAAGAAAAAATAACTAGCCATCTTCCAAATAATACCGTGACAATAACTAATGGCTCATGTTTAGGATTTATAGTACAAAATGATCCTTTACATACACCATCTAGCATAAGTGTAGATGCCTATAATGAACAAGGGCATGCATTAAAAGTGCTATCTTTGATAGAAAACAGCAAAAGAATTTTCTTTAATATCGATTTAAATGAAGGAAAATACATATTTTTGGTTGTAGCAACATGGCTACCAGCATCACAAAAAGTAACAGGATATGTTGAATACGTTTTTGTGGTAGATGTAAAAAGTAATCGCTAGAATTATCATCATATAATAAAATAATTTTGGAATAGGTTCTGGCCCTGAAAACTTAAGATATTATTTCTTTATTGTGTTTGTCAGCAAATAATTTGAGCCATTGTTATATATGATTTAATTTACATTTGTTCTCTTTACAAGGAAAATAATTATCAAAGCTTTCAGTTCTATCTTTTATGTACTGCATTGTCCTTTCAATTATGCTTTTCTCATAATGAGAATGAAGGTGATGGACAAGTTTTAGAAATCGACATGCTTGCGGTGGATACCATGTACCGACGCCATCTGATGATGATACAGAATGTAATCCATATCTTTTTACAACGTTAGACAGAAATCGTTCGGCTACTACTACAAACATATTTCGTTCTTTTAATATATCAACCGCAAGGATTTCTATATGCTTGGATTCAAGAACTACCCATCAAAGCAATATTAATTCAGAAGAACCTGCTTTT
>JAICXY010000068.1 GCA_025934495.1 Candidatus Nitrosocosmicus sp. | reverse complement strand
AGGAGGCATTGCAATGAATGAATCCGAATATATGGCTACAACTATATTACAAGAAGAACAACCTTTAACTGAAGTTATTTTCAGTAATGCTAAAGAAGTTGTTTCTCAAGGCCAGTATATTTTTGATACTTTTTGGAATAATGCTATTCCAGCAATAAAAAAAATAAATGAAATTGAAGAAGGTATAATATTAGAAAAGACCGAGGTGATTTTTGGAGTAGAAAATATTACTACATCAATTAAAAATTTTATTTCTAATGCAAATTTAAAAATAGACATTTGTTTAGATGCCGCCGGGCCATCAGCAGTATCAAATATAAAAGAACTTGAAACTAAAATAAGTCAAATCAAGAGCAAAAAGACAAAGAACCGGTTACTTACAGAGATTACTAAAGATAATTTATCATATTGTAAAATTTTAAATGGATATTTAGAAATAAGACATTTGGATGAAATAAAAGGAAACTTTTCAATAACAGAATCAGAATATATTTCTACTCCTACCTTGATAGGAACACAACCAATATCGGAACTAATATACAGTAACGTAAAGAAAATCGTAGAACAACAACAATATATTTTTGATATATTATGGAATAAATCAATTCCACTTATAAAAAAAATAAAGGAAGTCGAAGGAGGAGTTGAAATTGAATTTGTAGAAGTAATAGACAACCCTATTAAAGCTAAGGATCTATATATAAAAAGTTTAAATTCATCAGAGAAAGAATTATTATTCTTTATTCCATCACATATGTTATGTATCTTTCAAAAAGAAATAGAATTCATTAATGTAATCAGTCGTTTCTCAAACGTCCGTGGCCTTAAAGTCAAGATATTGTTAACTCCTAAATCTAAATTTATTAAATTTGATCAAGATATTAATAATTTTTTACTCTATGCTGAAAAAAATAACATTACGATAAGGACTATAGAAAAAGAGTTTGAAGTTAAATCTTTAGAAAGAACAGCAATTGCTATTATTGATAGAAAAATTTCTATAGTATTAGAATTAAAAGATAGATGCATCGATAGCTTTGAAAATTCAATTGAGTTTTCAATTTATTCCAATAATAAAACATTTGTTACATCTTATGTTGCTATATTTGAATCATTGTGGAGATATATCGATTTATTTACACAATTTAAAGAAATACATAAAAAATTTAAATCTCAAAAAGCTGACTTAGAAATTCAAATAGGAAAAAAAACCCAGAATTTATTAAAAATCAACAAGAATCTTGAAGAATTACATGAAAAAGTTTTAATTGAAAAAAAAGCATTAAAAAAAGCAAACGAGAAATTAGTAAAATCAGACAAGGTTAAAAATGAATTTATTTCAATGATGAGTCATGAATTAAGAACTCCTCTTGTCCCAATTAAAGGATATACAGAAATGTTATTGAAAACAGGATTGCTAGGCGAATTAAATGACAAGCAAATAAAAGCTATTCAGATTATTCATAGAAATGTAAAAAAACAAGAATCTTTAGTGGAAGATATGCTAGATTGTACCAAATTGGAGATGGGTCAGTTAAAGTTATTAAAAAAAGAAGTTATAATATCAGATCTTTTTACTAACGTTATTAATGATTCAAAATCCATGATAGAAGAAAAGCAAATTTCTATAACATCCAATATTAATACAAAAGTAATAGATAAAATTTATTGTGACGAGAAAAGAATAGAACAAGTATTCTCTAATTTAATAAAGAATTCTTTCGATTATGTACCTGAAAAAGGAGGTGAAATATTAATAATGGCAGAGAAGGAGGATGAAGAGAAAAAAAATAATGTACTACTCGCCAAAAATAATAATGATCAAGTAGATAAAAATAAAATTGTTTCATATATAACATTTACTATAAGAGATAACGGATTAGGAATACCTAAAGATAAAATTGGCGATTTATTTAAAAAGTTTTATCAAATTGATACTAGTCTAACAAGAAAACATTCTGGAACTGGGCTTGGCTTGGTCATTTGTAAAGGTATTATTGAAGCACATGGTGGCAGGATATGGATAGATCAAAAGTATACAAAAGGATTTAGTATAAAATTTTCTCTTCCTTTGTTCAATCACAGTGAATCATAGACTATGTTAACTGCTGTGTAAACATAAAGGTACATCATCTAAAACATTCATATATTCGTCCACTTGCTGAATGTTTGTCATAGTTGAGTGACAATTTAATGATGTTATGACAGAAACAAAATCAATAATTATTTTACAGAAAAATATAACATACTCTATTCAACTGAAGAGCCCTGAAATCTGTGCACAATCTATATAAAATGTCATTCCTAGATTCTTTTTCAAATAGGATTACTACTTTTTGAATTATTATTTCAATAATTGAGTCAGGGTCATCATTCATTTTATTATTTGAGCTTCCTTCCTAAATCGATTAACATCAGTCTATCATGTATTATATTCTTCTTGGATTAACCTTCTCTTTTGTATCATCTAATTGCAATAAACAAGTAATTGATAGATAAGTAATACATCTAATAATACGATATCCCATGCCTTATCACATCCTATTTTTGATACTGGATCTAAAGTAAAGATGGTTTTGATGCGGTTATTAGAGGTTCTATAAATTACCTCATTTTGAATAAATTATTACCTGTACTAATACTTATCCGTAAAAGCCAATCCGATGTAATCTTTCTTTTTCTTCTGATAGTGTATTTATATGTCTATTAACTTGACATAAAAGCTGAAATACCAAATTCATGCTTAATTCATACAGCAAATGGTCATCGTATCCAGCAAAGTCTGCTACTATGTAATGTGCTTTCTTTATTGTTTCTCCGAAGACAAACTGAATCAGAGATTGATAAATCTGATTATTTGATATATTGGCTGTTGTAACATCAGCTGCAGATGGTAAAGGCACCACAGTAGTAGAATAAGTTCTATATAACATATATGTAGTTTGTATCCGAATATCTCCCCCCTTGTGTGACTGTATCTTCACATAGCAACTGTGTCAATACCTTATGAGGGCTCTTTTAACTTAAGGTTTTTCTAGAATAGTTAGGTTATTCAAAATATCTATTTTCACCCAATTTCAATAAAATCATGATATTTTGAGCACAATATAATCAATCTAATTTACAAAAATTTGTAGAAGGTATTTTATCTTTGATAGCAGGTATGATGGAAAAATTCCTCAAGTTAACAGAGCCCTTATTAGTATATAACTATTCTTTTTTTCATCGATGAATTGTGCCATGCTTTACCTTTGTAGTTTTAAAGAAATGTACTACCTACTCCAAGTATTTATGCTTGGATGGATCTTCCATAACAAACAGGTTTACTATTGTTGATATTCTCTCTTTGATATTATTTAGAGATAGTTTTCAGCCACCTGGCAAAAGTACGTCTACTTAGTAAAAACAATACTGACAGCCCACATGCTTTTATTATCTTTCTATTGTAGGGTAATTCCAAGTCTATTGAGAAAAAAATCCAATGATATGTTTGAATCAATCCTAAATCACCATATACATACTATAAGACATCGAAGGATTGTGGTTGTAAAGTATACATAGGTTCTACTGCAACTAAGGTAATATTGTCTTTTGATAGAATTACGGAATCAATCAATCAATACAATATACTAATTAGGATTTATGAGGAATTATAGGCTGTTATTCTTTTGTTAAATAGTATTTGTTCAATTAAAATTATGTGCCATTAGACTAGCTTTATTTGATATGAAGGTTGACTCAGGCTCAATGAATCAAAATTTTATTAATAAAATACAATATGTTGTTGAGAAGAGATATTTTATTATTAACAAATTTCAGATTATTATAGAACATTATATTTATTTTCCTCTTTGATTATCCCATAATAATACCTGTAGACGAGTAGAAAAGGTAAAGTCATTTCTCTTTGCATATTCTTTGATCCAATTACTTTTCTCTAAAAGTATTTCTTTTGTAGCCGCTTGAGGCATCAAAATTACTCGCTCCTTTGGCAAATCATATTTTTGTATTAATTGCCCTATTTCATTCATATCATCAAGTTCATCTATCACAAACTTATAAATTACATTTTTTAAATTGGTATAAAAAGATAAAGATTTTTCATAGAATCTTTCCAAATTTATGCCACGTTCTTTATTATTAGAATTGGATGTTTTTGGTGAAACATTCCATTGATCAACAAAATCTATTATTTCTTTGATAGGTATAATAGTTCCATTTGTTTCTATTTCAACATGATGAAAAATAAATCTACTTTCTTTCTTTCTTTTACTTTTAAGTAACTTTAACAACAAAACCAACCTATCCTGTTGTAAAAGCGGTTCGCCACCTGTAATTACCACATGATTTATATGGGAAAACCCAAGGATTTTATTCACAATTTCCTCTATACTAATTTCTTTAACCTCTCTATCACGATCATAGTTTTCCCAATCCCATGTATACTTTGTATCACACCAGGAACACTTTAGATTACAGGTAGAAAGACGTAAAAAGATGCAAGGAGTTCCAGTAAATATGCCTTCTCCTTGTAAAGAACAAAATATCTCACTGACTTTTAATAATGTTTTATTGTTATTTATATTTGATATATATCTAAATAAAAGACAGGATATAAAGGCATATCTTTTAATGGCTTGGTAAAATTAGAGGATTACAAATATAAAATTAATTTTTTTTGTTGACAATTAATTTTTCAACATTTCTAAAATCTCTACCAGTGAGAAGGGTTTTTTTAAAACATATTTTACGCCTTCTTTCAACAATTCATTAATTTCATTAACTGTTTTTGATGATGCAGTAAAAATTATTAAATTTATTGAAGGTAACAAATTCTTATCCTTTAATTTTTTAAAAATATCCCATCCGCTAAATTCTGGCATAGTCAAATCCAATAATATAAAATTGTAATACATATGTTCTTTTAATATTTCATTCAATCCCTCTTTTCCATCATTAACTATTTTACATTCTATATTTTCTAATTCAAAAAAATCTTTAAGCATTTCAGTAATATCTTTATTATCATCTATTACAAGAACTCTAGGGTTTGTAACTGCTGATCTATCTTTGACCAAGATATTATTATAGCACCTTCTCTTCTTTATCATTTAAAAGAGGTAATGTAAATATAAAACAAGCATCAGGTTCAAACTCTTTATTTACCCATATCCTGCCACCATGTGCTTCAATAATACCTTTACAAATGACCAAGCCAAGCCCAGTTCCAGAATGTTTTCTTGTTAGACTAGCATCAATTTGATAAAACTTTTTAAATAAATTATCCATTTCATTTATTTGAATACCCGGGCCATTATCTTCTGCTGAAAATTGAACAAATGCATTATCTTTTGTTATTTCTGCTTTAAGATTTATTATGCCAAAATCTTTAGGAACAAAATCCATAGAGTTTTTGATTAAATTTGAGAAACCTTGCTCAATTCTCTTTTGGTCACTTAAAACATTAACTATTTTACTTATTTTTAATTCATATGTTAAAGTCGTGTTTTTATCAATAGTTAATATCATTAGATCCGAAATCGTTATTTTTACTAATTTGTCCACATTTACTAATTTTTTGGATAACCTTAACTTTCCAATATCAAGTTTATAGATATCAAGTACGTCATTGACTAAATATTCTAGTTTTATAATATTTCTGTAAATTACATGTATAAATTTTTCTTGCTTTGTATTTAATTCTCCCAAATGCTTTTGTCGCATTAGCATTTCTAAATAATCTCTAGCCGGAACTAGTAGTGTTTTCAATTCATGACTTATCATCGACATAAATCCTTCTTTTGCTGTATTTGCCATTAATAATTCCATGTTTAATTTTTGTAAATTCTCCTTGCTTGATTTTAAATCAGTATTTGCTTCTTCAAATTCTAAAGTCCTTTCCTTTACTATTTTATTTAAATTTTGATTAATTTTATTCAGTTCTTTTCTCATTAATTCAAAATTTGATGCAATTCTCCTATTTCATCAGAACTTTTGATTTCTATAATAGAATTATAATTTTCTCTCCCTAAATCAATCACCTTAGCCATTAGTTTTGACATTGGTAATGAAATGTTTCTAGCAATTAATAAAATAATTATTACTGAAATTATTTCAATAATGCCAGCTGCTATTAAAAACTGATTAGCTATTTTTTGTAAATTACCAAATAATGTATCTATATTTTCTCTAAATATGAGTATCCAACCGCTTCCTTTATATTTAAATACCCATTTCCTCGGGAGGAGGTTACTAGTATTTCTTTCTTCCATAGAGTATTATTTTCTATATCACTATTTGCAGGGAAGGAATCACCTTGATAATTATTTTTTAAAATCAAATCTCGAATTTCTTTCTTTTTTTTGCAATGTTGATTTTATATCATAGTTAGAATAAACTTTCGTTCCATTAAGTGATACCAAATCTACCTTTATTGAATCAAATTCAGGATTAAGGTAATTTTCAGGAAGGTACCATTTTTTTGAAATAATCTTAACTTGTCATAGCATGTTTAAACTACTTATCTAAATTAATTTTAGAACTATTTTCTTGTAGTGGAATAGAATCATTGTAAACACGGAATTTATTTTTAACTACTTTAAAAAATAAAAGAAAAAATACAAAAGGCACAGATTGTTGCCCTTAAAATGATTGGAATATCCTAGTACAAGGTGAATCGTGTTTGTACATGATTTGTACAAAAGAAGAAAATGATGGATAACACGACAAAAAAAGACCTAGGTCATAGTCATATGGTCTTATGATAAAACTATACTCTTTGGAGATATCAAATCGTGATGATATACAGCTATTCAGACATCAGTATAACCGATTTGATGGCAGCCAGTATTTTATCAGATACCTTGAGCGAGTAAGAAAGAAATTTAAAATTTGTTATATTTTTAGGTAGAGCAATACAGTACATATATAAGTATATATAAAAAAGTACAGAAATATCTGCAAAGAACTGGAGATGATTTGGAAATAGAATACTTTCCAGTTAATTTGGTTTATCTTAATTCGGTGCAGTAGTAGAGAATGGTAGAAATAGGATAAGCATAATCCATTATCAGACAGTTATTTTAGTTTTGCGCACCCAAAACAAGTAATACTCGATATCTCATAAAACAAGATTTAGCCTGAATATTAAAAGTATTTGTTTAGATCTATGAGTTAATGTTATCGAGCCGAACTGATTCCGATATAACCTTTTACTGAATTTCTACATTTTATTCCATGTTTTAAGTATGTTCTGAAACTCTGCACGTCTTTTGTTATATCTATAGGGTTTACCTATTTGATGATAAATCCTCAGGCAAGTATACATATCGCCTTTTTGTGAAATGATATCTCATAATCTATTCATAGAAATTTGGTCACAATCTCAACAACTATCTTTTTCTACATATAATCTATGGTATTTTGATTGTTGGTTTTTGTTTATGGATTCTAAATACTACCTATTAATCTATATACCATTTTCATTGAAACGATCGATGTACATTTTCTTATTTCATGAACTCTAATCCATCATATTTAATAGCATAATTTTCGCCATATCTGTGCCAATATCTTTTTCTTCTAGTAGTATGTAAAGAATATTTTTTTCCTTTATACTGATACTTTTGAGATAGGTATTTCTCATATGGAATATTGACACAAAGAGCAATCTAAATGAATTTTTGATAAGATATACAAAAATACACCAAGTAAAGCAACTTTTACAAATATTTTGTATTAAATATTACTGTTGTTTTACATAACTGTTAATATATCAATTATCTACCTAGTATCTCCATTTACAAACTACGATAAAAGAAAGATGGATACATGATTAATATATACTAAAAAAATAATCAAAATATTATTACCATTTAAATTGTAAATATAATTGGTCTAAATTATTAGCAGTAAAAACACTTTTTCATCATAAAGATTGTTTAAACCAAATAGAGAGAATTACAAAAATTTTTATCATTAATTATAAGAATGGATTTTGTCTTTTATCTTTGAATAAAATTCACCAATATCACAAGGCTTTTTAATAATGTCTTCTAATTTTATCCCTGGTATTACTCCTGCTAAATCATTTACTGCATCAAGGGCGGATATAAATATAATCTTAATATTTAGATCGATTATTTTTAGTATTTGGTATAATTGGATACCGTTAATATCTGGGATTTTTACATCTATGATGATTAAATCATAATAGGGAGTAGAAATTTTACTATTTCGAGTTATTTCTAAAAAATGTTTAACTGCATCTATTGAAGAGGCAAATGTAGTTATAGTATACGGTTTTTCATATTCTTCTTTACTGTATTCATATAAAGCAACTTTGTACGTCTCAATAACATCGGGTTCATCATCTATAAGCATAATTTTAATTTCCGATTTCAGTTGAGGAATTTGTCTTTTATTTTTAACATCTAGATTAGATAAATTTTCGTTTTTTGTGTTATATCTTTCTTTTAATTGATTATTGTTAACAAGTGAAGTGACATTATTTTTTTTTCTTTTGATGGTCCAAATATCTGTTACTTTGTTATAACGCTGCACCTTGAATATCAAATCATTAGTAGCTATTTCTTGATAAACAGCTATTGTATCACCAGGGAATACTGGAAATACTGTTTTTATCCTTTTAGAAAATGTTAATCTGGAGTGTTCATCTACCTTAATAGTGCCAACTACGAATAAATTGTTAGTATTTATTTCTGGCGATGGATGCATCGATGTAGATGAGGAAGATGCAAATAGATTACTTTTTTTTTGAAATTCATCATCATCATCATCATTATTGGGTCTCATCTTATTAAAACGCATTAATTATCTATCTAGAAAATATATAAAATAATCACTAGTTAAAGTTGCCTGTTTTGATATACTTATATTAATCTGATATAGTAAAATTTGAAAGAATTTTATCTTTATAGATAATTTATTAAATGATAGAGGATTACTTATGATCCGCTTCATTTGGATTAAATTGTTACGAATTTATTAAAACTCGCTCATTTAATTATTGTAATTAGATTTTCTTTTACAACCATAATAATATTGTGCAAGTATTTGATATATTATAATAGCAAAAGTATAGTAACACAAATGCCATGGCGTATTATATTATTGGCAAAGATTCTATTCTATAGATAGGTTTGATCTGTCCCATCATTGATTATATCGAAGTAATTCTATTTGAATAGATAGTCAAGGATGATAATAATTAAAGCCATTTTCAATAAATGTCATGTAGATTATATATAATCGATAAATAAATTTGACAAACACTATCTCAAAGATTCGATCGATATGAGAAGTAATCCCCCATCAAAATTCTATATTCGATATTTTGTATATCATTGGCTTGATATGCCATTAAGAGAAGTAATAGACAATGCACCTATTTACCAACACTATTTTTGATATGCTTTATTGTAACAATATTATTCAGATATATAGGAGGATTCAAATTATATCTTATAAATCTATAAGTCTGAAAGTGGCAACCAAACATTAATCCATCATCTATCGAGTTTCTTGTTCAGCCTTTTAAGATATTGGTTCATTCTTAGACTCACCCTCGCATTGTGCATATTCCTTTAGAACATGGCTCAATCATAGTGTTCCTTGGTAGAATAAGATTTTCATAGTATCAGAGCAGTTTGTAGGCCGGCATGAGATTTTTTATTGTTAGATGTAAACTGTATCCAAATTGCGTATTAACAGCAATGTACACGGTATATTATATCTTCTGGTAAATTAGTTATGTTTGTTTTGCTATCATAATACTTCTATCTTACTATTGTAATATATTTATGAGGGAGATTTTTCTCATCAGAATGTTTATCCATAATGAAAAAACCATCTACATTTAGTCCTTGAGGATACCAAAGCAAGATATATGGTCTAGATAAATTTGTTCAAAGATTGAAGACATACAGTTCCTAAAACAAGAAATATCACAAAATTATCATTATCATAGCATAAGAAAATGTATTCATCAATTAATGAAAAAGGACTTGATAGCATTGAATCAAAAAAGTACAAACACAAACAACACAAATTTGATAATGGTATAGAGAAAAAACTAGTTGATAGACCCTCTGCAAATACATGATCTTATGGTTTGGGATTATCTACTTGGCCATTACACTTACTGGCAGCAGGTTTTCCTACATACTTAAAAATGGTAATTAATACAGGACAGACTGAAATAAGAAATATGTTTTAAAACATAAAATAAAAAAGGAGAAAATCTAAAACTATGTTACTAAATAAAAGCAATTACCTCGCAGTAGAATGGGCTTTAAAAAAAGTACAAACAACAAAGGCATTTTACACTATTATATATGGTGTTACTATATGTAGATGAAAAAAGGCCAGTAACCGCTGCAAAGATCCTTGGTGATACATCTTGTTCATCGATAAAAGTAAAGGTTCAGAGGGCTCAAAAGCTAAAAGGGATACTCGATGTGTTTAAAGTAGAATATAACCATATAAAAGACAGTATGGGGCACTATTAACAGCTGTGTAAACACAAGGGTATATTCTATTGTAAAATATTTGTGATCACTTTGTCATGATTTTTATTAGATATGTATATTTTTGTCCACTTGCAGATTAATCATCATAGTTAAGAGTTACAAGATAAAGTTGTTAGGGCACTTAAACAAACACAATTATTTTACATGAAAACATATCTACAATTTACAGAACTCTTAAGGAAAGCCTATAGCTCGAATGTGCTCTATTTCTTTTGTGATTTCAAGAAACAGAGCATCTTTAAAGTACATTGGATATGGATTGAATGTTTACTTTCTATAATTATCATTTAGAGAAGCTGCAAAAGCAGTATCTTCCTTTTTTATGCAAAGAAAAAGAAGTCACCTCGTTTTATCTAAAACTGAATATGAAAATACATAACTCAAAAATATCATCAAAGAACAAGAAAATTTCTGAATGCAGTATAGATGAAACTATAATTAAGGCTGGTTAAGATTATATATATGGCTTTGGATTCCATTCATAGAACCAACAAAAGCTATAAAAATTCTTGGATTTAGCATATCAAAATAATCAAATATGTTTATCGCAGAGCGTTTTCTGGCTAACATTGTAGACGAATATGGTCAAAATACTGTTTCAACTGATTAAGGTAATTGTTATTCTCGAGGATGTAAATTCTTTAGGATAAATCACTATATTCATTCTCCTTTTGCAAAACATATCGTATAAAGGACAATGTAGACATAAAGGATATAACAGAAGATTCCCCGATTACTTTCTTTGTAAAAAAAAGAAATGTAAATCAGTTCATATTAAGAAATTAAAAATTGGATAAAATATTTGTTAATAATTATAACAAGGAAGCAATAAAGGTTTAAGGTTTAAGAGCCTATCCTAAAATTCGATAAAAATATAGCTTATTGTTAATATTACTCAAAGTTATTGCTTTGCTGCTGTAATCATCACAAGAAAAAGAACAAACTTACCACTAAAAATGTAAGATAAATTATGGAATATCAAAGGGCTACATTACCAACAGAAAAATCAAATGAAAAGATAGACCATTCTGCTATTCCATATGAAAGAGTTATTGATTGCATCATTATGTATGTTATTAGAACAGGATATCAATAGTGGAAGATGCTTCCTCTTATAGAATATGATTCTGGTTCTACATCCCATAGGCGATTTATTGAGGTGTGGATTTGGTTGGATAGTCATTTTCAAAAAGATATAGATTAGGTATTGATAGCATATGATAATAAAAAGGGTATTAAATGGATCTGATTTTAATCACTATTTGATAGCATATCCATAAAGTCTCCTTTAGGGTGATGAGGCTATGCTATAGGTAACAATCCTACTGATAGAAGAAAGACAGGATAAACAAAAAGGTGATTTAACAGATAAAAATGATATATCTCTATATCTGCTGTTGTTGTTATAGCATTAGCAAATAAAAATGATATAAAAGAGGTAACAGATCCCATCGATAATACAGTTATCAAACGAACTGCTGCTGATGTAACCGTATTCTTATCTACAACAAGAAAGAGAAAAAGAAAGAGAAAGAATAAACAACATCTACATATATGTTTTGATAGAGCATACAACTCCAAATCAACAAGATAGCAAATAATCAAACGGTGCGATATTCCTCATTGCCACATAAAAAAGAAAAAGAGGACAAGTGAAAGAAAGAGAAGATATACCAAAAGTAATGATTCTGTAAGAAATAAACGATAAGTGGTTATATGGGAAAGAACAAACTTATGACGACGTAACAGATTCAGAAAAAGTATAAAGATATGAAAAGAACGTAAAAGAGAACTATCTTGGGTTTGGTACACTTATTGTGCACCATCATAATCAACAGAAAGATAATTTTGGGATAGGTTCGAAGCCAACAACATTGATTTATTATGTCAATTGACTAAAATCATGAATATTGAAAATGTTTATAGAAATATAAAAAAAATTTATTTACCTATTTGATACCAAGAGTATGATTCAAAGATCAGTTTGATGCATCATTAGGTAGAATACTAATTAGGGCATCAGTATCTATTGACGGTGATGTTGACGGTGATTGTGATGTTGGCTTTGTACCAAATGTGTTATCATGGCTTTGAAAATTTCTTTGGCCACCGCCTTGATTTTGATCAATATTAACATTTGATTGTTCTACTGCAAATGCATTTATTGATGTAAGTGTTGCTACAAATATGACTGATATAGCAATTATCAACATTCCATATATGAATTTCATGGCATATCTGAGGAGAACATTGTTAAGAGTGGTTATAAAAAATTCTTCCCTCTAATGAATATCAAACAATTCATTTATTGTTTTTATCAAATTTATACTAATCTTCAAATAGATATGATGAATCTCGCAGTTTATTTTACCATTTTTTAAAACCTGGTTGCGTTGCATATTGCCACCTTTCTAATCTATTAATAAAAAAATGCAAGTTTAAACCACATCTTTTTTATATTTTCTCTTCTTATTCAAATTATAATATTTTTTTGAATCCAAACTACCATATCGCTTTGTTATATGAAATGAAGCGACTCCTTTTTATCTTTTAAATCCATAATTTGCTTATTTGCATGATTAAGATAACAGTTAAAACTATACTTCATTTATTCCAAAACTAACTAAATTACGACTATTTTCATTATCCGATATAAACCGTAATTAACACGTTTTGTATGATATTAGGCCATTATTTAGGAAGAGAAACACCACTTGCCTTCAATTGTCTTATTACTAAATCAACTTCTTTAGGTGTTACATGATCAATAATGGAAAGAGATTCCTTATTTTCTCTTATCATGGCATTTACTATTTGTGATATCATTTCTGAATCATAAAATGCATTGGATTTAGAAAGGAGTTCTGCTACATTCGAGACATCCATATTATTAGTTATCTTTCCATTTATAATTAATCCCCCAAATTTCTGAACCGATTCATAAACTCCTATATTGTATGCTATGAATGCTATTTTTTCTGAGGTCAATATATAATCCGGATTATCCATATCATTATTCCAATCAAACAACATAATAAATAACTTGATCTTGAAAATAATCATATTAGAATATTAAAATGGTTTATTTAATAAAAAATTAGCAAATTTATTTACCAAATATTACATATGAAAGATAAATGGAAAAACTATCTCCTTTGCAATATCTATCTCAAAAGGATTGCAAATTATCTATAATAATAAAATCTATTGGAGAATATGCAATAAAAAAAACACATAATAATCCATTTGAATCGTTAATACAATCCATAATTTCTCAACAGATATCAGGGAAAGCTGCAAATGCAATTTTTAATAGATTTAAGGTTTATTATAATAATACAATACCATCACCTCAGCAAATTATTTCGACTCCAAACGAAACTTTTAGAACTCAAATTGGATTATCGTTGCAGAAAATAACATACATCAAGGATTTGTCTGAAAGAATTTATGATAATAGATTAAACTTTGTGCTTTTATCAGAATTGCCTGATGAAAACATCATAGACGAATTGGTTAAAGTAAAAGGTATTGGTAGGTGGACTGCAGAAATGTTTCTAATATTTTGTTTAGGAAGGCAAGATGTTATGCCTGTTAAAGATTTGGGCATCAGAAAAGCAATGAAAAAATTATATGATTTACCTCAACTTCCACCACCTGCATATATATTGGATAAATCGTCTCCATGGAGACCGTATAGGAGTATAGCCTCGTGGTATTTGTGGAAATCACTTGCAAATTTTGATAATTTGGCTACCAAAAAATAAATAGTGCATTTTATAAACAGATTGTAATTATTCTAATCTTTACCATCGTATCCCATGGCCATCAGACTTAATTTGAATAAAAAATAGTATATATAGATTATAATAAATTATATTAAAATATCAATATTTATCAATAAATTATTTTTTTATGATGTAGATATAACCAACTGAATAAAATAGATATCAAGAACTTTAATATATTAAAATTGTAGTAATTTTGTGATTTCCAATCTTTGATAACACTCATAATAACAATTTATTAACAGATACCAATCAACTATACGAAATAATAAAAAACACTATTATTCATATCAAATACATATTCTATTTTTATTCATGTTCTAATTAACAGGTAAAATAACCAAAAGTATGAAAATAAAAAGAAATTTTTTTTTCTTTAAATAAACAACTGTTTTAATTATTTAGCGACTAATACCTTATTTTCATATTGATAAAACAGGCATTGTAAAAAAAGTTATTAGTTCCCTGTTTGAATATTTGCAAACAAGATTATCCATTGTTAAACGTGTTTCAGTTTACATTTTTTTATACAACAAGAATAGTCATTCAAACCTTCAATTCTACCATTATTATTCTGCACCTTGTGCTTTCAATAATGCTTTTTTCAAAAGGAGAATGCAAATTATGCTTTAGTTTTAGAAATTGGCATATATACAATGGATGCAAAAGTCCATCATATGTTGAAATCGGATGTTTGCCAAATAATTTTAAAAGTTCGGATAGGAATCATTGGGCTAACACAGCCATCTTTCAATCTTTGGATATGTCTATTGAAATAATCTCTTTATTTTTTAGCTCTATGGCAACCATATTAGATATATTGAGAACCCATCTTGAGTCTTATATATTATGAATTCTACATTATTTGTTTCCAAGCAAAACAACCTTTTGGGTTTGTATTTCTGAATCCAAACCGTTATCATTGGATCTAGTATGACTTCTTTTAACAAATCAAGAGAGAGCTTTGGATGTATTCCTTAACGAAAGACAACAGAAATACAGATGTAAAGATAGGATATCCTTAAGGTTTATTCTATTTCTTGTTTGGTATATTATAAATTAAGAACAAGAAAGGGAGCTAAATCTTTTGTTTAACTTTAGAGAGCCATAAAATAATGTACTCTAAAACCTTTTTATCAGAGCACAAAATTACTTTTGATGTGCAAAAGATCTTTTTATTTAATCTTTTATTGTTATTGTCAATTATTTCGATATCTACAACACCGAGCGTTTTATACAATAATATATTGGCAAAAAAATCCAGTTCTGATAATTCTAACGAATTACCTTTTGACAATGGCAATCCGGTAAATAATGTTTTAAATGGACAAGTTTTTCCAAATACAAAGGGTAATACAGGTTCTGCAAATAATCAAGGTGATACAGGTTCTGCAAATAATCAAAATACCAAAGTTAAACAAGGTCCTCCTGGCCCCCCTGGTCCAAAAGGCGATACTGGTCCCCAAGGTCCACCAGGCAACAATGGATTAAATGGTTCAAAGGGTGATAGAGGTCCAAAAGGCGATACTGGTCCCCAAGGTCCACCAGGCAACAATGGATTAAATGGTAAGAGAGGTGCAATTGGTCCCCAAGGAGAGCAGGGTCCACCGGGACAAATCAAATTGGGTAAATTGGTTGTAAGCGTTAATGTAATTAATTCAAATGGAGGGAATGCTGCACCTTCTAATTACACTATTAATATAAACGGATATAATCAAATTCCCGATACTTTCCAAGGGTCTGAAAAGGGAACAAATGTAATTTTAGGATTTGGAAGTTATTCCGTTTCCGAAACACCGAATTTCCCATTTGGACAACACACTACTGGTTTCCACTTTAGTGAAGGTTGTGCTGGAGTCATTCATCCAAACGAAATAAAGTACTGCAATATTGATATCAATTATGATCCATTATCATAATTAAATTTTAGAGCCTATCCCAAAATTATCTTTCTGTAGATGATCATACAACAGGATAACTGTACCAATCCAAGATAATTCTCTACCTTCTTCTCATACCTGGTGAACAGTTTCCTGAACCTGTTATGCCATGAATTTGTTCGCTCTACAACCCATCTTTTTGCAGAATGCTTTTTCCGATTTGAGCAACGTTGTGTTGTAATCTTGGTCCCTTCTTCTTCACCCCTTTTTCTCTTTGGAGGAATATGCAGTACATATCCTCGTTTGATTAGTTCTTGCTCTTCAGATTCGGAATTGTATGCCTTATCTAAACATAGATGTTGAATCTTTCTTCTTTTTCTTGTTTTAGTTTTATATGATAGTGGTCGTTTATGGATAACTACATTATCAACCACATCTGTTACAAGTTTGATATCGTGTGTGCTAGCTGAAGAAGAAATAACTACAGATAAAGGGATTCCTTTTTTATCTGTTAAAATATGTCTTTTTGTGCCTAGTTTGCTTCTATCAGTGGGATTATTTCCAGTCATCGCCCCCCTAAGGGCGACTTTATAGATATGCTATCGATGGATTGCCATGTCCAGTTGATACCAATACAATCATCATAGATTTTTAATATTCTGATCCATCCCTTTTTAAATATATCAAGGTTATTCCATTGCTGAAACCTACGATGACATGTAGAGCCCGATCCGTATTCTTTGGGTAGCATTTTCCACTGGCACCCTGTTCTCAGTACATAGATAATTCCATCAATCACTTTTCTGTATGGATTATTGGCCGACCAACTGTCTTGAGTGGTTTCTCCTTTGGAAAAATACTCTTAATCTCATCCCATAATTCATCAGGAATATTGAGTATGGTAGGTTGTTTATTTTTCTCCTTTATGCATTCCCTTCTCTGGATGGAGGTCACAGTTTATCAAAAGAGGGAAAAGAGCTATAATCCTATCGAATTTTGGGATAGGCTCTTAATTGATAAAAGGAAAATATTGCCTTTCTTATTTTTTTTTAAATCAATTAGTTTATTCTTTTAAAATCCATCCAACCATTTTGACTTTGAATTATTTTTAAAAAGTCGTCTTGTATATTTAGCTTATACTTATTTTTATTAATTATTTAAAGATCAGACAAACATATAACTCGAATTTTTAAATGAGAAAATATGATTGAATTGTATAACAATAAATAACGTTCTTATTTCATAGATCTTGTGTTTCCACAATATCCGATATAACTATTTTTCCTTTAATACTTGCATCTTGTTTTATAGCATTTATGATTTCTTCTACCTTGACATCAGGAACTATTACTTCTACTTTTGTTCTTCGAACAAATTCCGGAATAAACTTTTCCTCAGTTCTATACCCTTGTACAATTTTTTCCGATACATTTCTTTCTAATTTACCTCGTCCCATAATATCATAATATGAAAAACCTTCAACTTGACAATTTTCCAAAATATTCGCAAGTGTTTTTAATTTATTTTCAGGTATGTATATTATTAATTCTTTCACAATACCAGTTAAGATAAAGATATATTAAAATTATTATGGATATTCACGAAATTGATGCTTTTTAATAAAAATCAAAATATAATTCATTTGTATGGATTACAACTTGAAATTATTTTGTATTTAAATCTAGTCAATTAGATGAAATTGTTGTGGTTCTCAATTAAATCATCAAGTTAGAATATTTTTATGCAAATTAGAATACATGTGACGGTTTTTATTGTAAAAGACTCGAATTGATTTGAATATTTTTACTAATATGTAAATAATAAATTAAAATTCAAAACAAATTTCCATTCTAAAAGATTATATACCTTGATTGTTCATTATTGTCAATGATATACAATTTAATTATATTCTGTTTAAAAGTTATTCTAAATAAAAGCACAATATTTGCTATAAAAAGTAACAATATGAAATTGAATTATAGAATTTATTTGACCTTCAATGATACAAAATGGGGACATTTTTTGTCAAACACAAGAAAGTTAAAAGGTGCTTTTTAATGTACCTTGACTCTAGTAATATTCCACTTTATGATGACAAAGAAATCTATGAAAATAATCCCTATTCTACACCCTTATCAAATAATAATGATAATACTACTACTTCATCCTCTTCATCCTCTTCATCCTCATCTTCTTCTGCTGCTGCTACTGCTGCTGCTGCGGATAAACAGATAACATTCTTCAATTATACCCACGGATACTGTGTATCTATT
>JAICXY010000055.1 GCA_025934495.1 Candidatus Nitrosocosmicus sp. | reverse complement strand
TATTCACCAAACATCCGCTTTATAGATGAAAATGCTGTTTCAACCATCCATCGTTGTCCATACTTTCTTTTCTTTTTCCATTTATGATAATCTTTTATCTGAAGTTCAACTTCCCTATTTCTTAAATTGTTATTCCCGGATGAAATGATAGAATTCCTTTTTACTTTGAAGATAGGTTGAATCCTTTTCTTTTGAAGATATTTGAAATTCTCATTGCTATCATAGGCACCATCACCTATGAAAGATTGGATCTTGATATTATGGGCATTATTCAACACGCCTTCCACCAAATTCTTTATCACCTTATACTATCATGCACCTCTTCTCATCTGTAACTTCCAGTGCAAGAATTTCTTTGGTCTTTATATTTACAGCTACATGTATCTTTAGATAGCCTTTCTTGTTTTTTATATCCCACTTATCTTGCATCCATTGACCTCTGTTTGTAACCTTGATTCCTGTACTGTCCGCTGCTATAATGATAACGATATCATCATTATCTATACCGCTATTGATATCAATGTCTAGTTTGTTTATTCTTTTACAGATCTGTGAATAGCATGGATGGTCTGGAAGATTCTTTCCTACAGTTGTTTTTATGATTCCTTCGGTTTGCCTGTAAGGTAAGTGAAAGTATACTCTGATGTGACCAATGACAAAAATAAAAGAATCAGGAAATTGATATTTTTTGCCATTCTTATTTTCATTCATTCTTGCAAGATCAGCATCCCAGTTATCCAGAAAATCATAGGAAAAAAGTATCTCACCTCGTCTTACCAGAGACTGGTTATAAGAAGGCCAGTGGATCACAAATGATTAATTGGTTCGATCATAGCTAAATAGATTTGGTTATGCAACAATGCAGATATTATTCAGTTTTTGAAATGGATCAAAATTTACAAACACTCATTCAGGAAAAATTTATAGACGGATTTTGTATCAAAGATCTATTTTTTGAACGGCCCAGATACTGATTCTATTAATTCAGTTATAAAAGATGAAATGAGTTGATTTTCAAACAAGGATCATTTTTTTTAAGGTCTTTTTAGTCTTATAGATGAAATCTGGAGAGGATTAAATGATATAGCAAAAAAGGATCTCATAGATTTTAGTAAAAGTCATGAAGTAAATAAATCTTATAAAACTATTGATATAAAAAAATTGGCTCTGTTAACTTAAGAAAAAGCTATAGCTAAAAACTTGTTATATTGATTCTCAAAATTTATTAACCTTGCTTTGACTTCAAACAAGGGTATAAAATCTGGCTCACTTTTCGATCTATTCAAAGGTTGGCTAAAATAAGGATGTAATTCAGGAATGCCATAACCTCCTATAT
This sequence comes from Candidatus Nitrosocosmicus sp., assembly GCA_025934495.1. Classification (GTDB taxonomy): domain Archaea; phylum Thermoproteota; class Nitrososphaeria; order Nitrososphaerales; family Nitrososphaeraceae; genus Nitrosocosmicus. Next base: position 22,294 of record JAICXY010000055.1, on the reverse strand, counting down.
AATATAGATTTTTAGATAAAGTCTGACTATAAGTAAATGTTGGCAAACTAGATGCAATAGCTTTATGCATAGGGAATGAAATAGGAGACCGATGAGGGGCAATATATACAGCTATTGGAGAATTGATTTTTCCTATTCTGATATTAGTATTGGAAGGGTTTACTTCATTTAATGAATTGCTAATTGTTTCTAATAATGTTGATTTGCCAACTCCGTAGGTCCGGCAATAATCATTAATTTGGGAATGTTTTTGTATTCTACAAATTTTATTGCAGATGTATTTGAAATAGTAAATTCTTCTATTGGCATTTAAGAATTACATCAGTATCATATTCTATTATTAATATATCATAATATGCTAATATATCAGAATATATTTTATTTTTCAAAATCCTTTAATTAAGCATTTTCGTAATAATGAGTAGAATCTGATTTATAGAACCGGTATTAGCATTAGCCGAATTGGGTCGGCACTATTGATTATTCTATATTGTAGGTCAAAAATGGTTTCCTCTAATCTAATAATATTTAATTATCTCGCTAAAATTTTCCTCTATCTGACATATCTGACGTATATGACATAGAAAATAATTAAAAATTAAGATATTCTTCAAAGCTCAGTAAATTTATGAAAAAGGGATGTCATATATGACATATATGTCAGATATACTTTATTTATCTACTAATTTTGTAATACAGATGATAAAACACTATCGCAAACCTGTTTTTTTAGATATTGAAGAAATTAAGACACCAATTCTTAACTTAAAACTTTTTAATACTTTTTAATCGTGTATTTATAGTGTCGCTTCTTTCAAAGTCGGAAATGCAATTTATGCCAGGTCAAAGACAAGTTTCAAAATCTTATGAATACAAGATTAAATCCATTCTTTAAAAGAAGATTTCGGTTCTTTTAGAAAAAGACTTGCCTTTACTGTCTAACTTTTTTCCCGAAATGAATCTTGATATCATTAGTAATAAAACCGTTAAAGAGGTTAAAGATCTTACTACATATAGTAAGACGTCTAATGGAAATACCTTGAACAATCTTACCAAAATCAGTAAGGAAAAAGATACATTATCAAAGCTGATAAAGATTGTGGCCTGTGAAGGCCTCGAGGGCCCTAAACACTCTCCCAATGGCTACAAGCATGAAAAAACTACAGAAATAAAAGATCTATTTATAATACATGAGAATAAAGCGCCGGGAGAGGGATTTGAACCTTTGGTTTTAACTTGGGAGTTCTTTTCCTATTTCAAATATGATAAATTTTCATCAATAAAAAGGATTTATCAAATGAATGGAGATTTTGATTATTTTTTCAAAAATTCATCAATATCCTTATAAATAAGAAATTGTTAAAAAGGACATGTCTACTTATACAATAAAAGGAATAATAAAAGATCATCAAAATAAACCATTACAAAATTTGATGATCCAGGCAATGACTAGCGATCAAAAATGGTATGAAGATCACATTGATGATTTTATTGATAACAAATGGATAAATAAAGATGGAACCTTTGAAATTTCTTTTGATAAAGAAAGATTTAATGATGGTGGCATATTTGAAAGAAATCCTGATCTTTATCTAATTGTTAGAAACTCTTTAGGTCAGAAAATATACCAAACTGAAATTAGAAGAGGGGTTGATAGCTCAGATACCAAAAATCTTTATTTTGACATTACTTTAGAGTCTACAGAAAAGCAGATAACACAAATTCCATCTGACCCATATTCACATAATAATCAAAGAGTTGTTGTTTCTTTTCAAAGACTAGGTGATACAAGTGAATTTCAATTAAATGATATATCAAGAATACTTAGACTTTTGATAACTTCTGTAAATGCATGGTCCCTTTATACTACAGAACATATGTGGAATGCTATAGGATATGATGGTCCTCAAGTGCCAAAATATCCTTGGAGAGAAAGTCACAGCCACAAATTATCTTGGGAAAATAAGGAGTAGAGAAAAAATATTGCCTAATCACATTTATGGTGTTGAGATATATGAAAAACGTGCAGAGAATTATAAAACAATTACTCATGACATAGTTTGTAATGCAGATATATGTGTTGTAGGTTCTGGAGCAGCAGGTGCCATTTTGGCAACCAAATTAGCTGAATCTGGAAAATCCGTAGCACTACTTGAGAAAGGAGGATACTATGACGGAGAATCAATGAATCAAAGAGAGGCAGATATGATGCCTTTGTTATGGAAAAATGCAGGAGCAAATTTTACCTCTAATTTGAGGATTGCAGTTGCACAAGGATGTTGTCTTGGGGGTTCAACAGTAATAAATGATGCAGTATGTTTTCCAATTCCTAAAATTGTTATTGATCAATGGAATCAGATGGGTGTTTCAATAACAAAGGAAGAATGGGATAAAGCAAATGATGAAGTGTCTAAAAGAATACACGTTACAGAGGTAACTGAAGAGGAACTAAATACAAATGCTAAAAAATTAAGGGAAGCCTGTGATATTTATAAAATAGACGACAAGCCTATCAACCATTCGAAAAATCATAGAAATTGCGGTCAATCATTTTCTAATCCCGATTTGCATTCTTGTGTGAAATGCGGCTTTTGTCATATTGGTTGTCATTATGATACAAAGCAAAGTATGTTAGTAACGTATATTCATGATGCGCTTATTAATGAAAAGGTAAATTATTCAGTATATTGCAATTGCCAAGCTGAAAAGATAACTTATGATAATAATGGTATAGCTACTGGAATAGATGGTATTTTTATAGATGATAGCGGCAATGAAAAATACAAAATTCGTGTCAACGCAAAAGTCATTATTGTCTCAGCAGGCTCCATTGCTTCATCTAATTTATTGCAAAAATCTAATATTGGAGGTCCTAATGTTGGAAAAGGAGTAGCATTACATCCTGCTCCGTTTGTTATAGGACATTTTAAAGAAAACATTTATGGCAATAGAGGAATTCCAATGTCTTATACCTGCCATCAATTTGGAGTAACCAATGGAGTAAAAAACGGTGGTTTTCTTATAGAAAGCATATTTTTGCCCATTTTCCAGATGGCTATTGCAATTCCGACATTTGCTGCAGATCATAGGAGAATGATGATGGAATTTGATAGATATACTATGGCAGGCGTCATGACTAGGGACGAACCAACGGGTAAAGTATCCATTACTTATAATGGAAATCCAAAATTAGAATACAATCTTTCAACTCAGACTATCGATAGCATGGCAAGGGGCATGTCCATTGTTGCCAAAATGTGGTTTGATGTAGGCGCAACAAGTGTTATCACATCACATGTTGACATTCCTGAAATAAAGACTAGAGCAGATATTCCAAATATAAAATATGCTGTAAGAAACAATCCTAATGGATTATTGGTAGGCTCAGCACACCCACAGGGCGGCAACAGGATGGGGGATAATAAAGAAGAATGCATTGTGGACTCAAATTGTAAAGTATATGGTTTTGATAATTTGTATGTTTGTGATGCAAGTGTTTTTCCAACTGCCATAGGGGTAAATCCACAGCTTACTGTTATGGCTCTTGCAACAATTTCTGCTAATAAAATAATAAAAAACTGGTCTATTTATCCATCCGATGTAAAGACATCATTAGGAAATACTTGCGATATTTCTCAGCCGCGATTCTGTAGATCAGAAACTATTGGTGATTTATTTATGATTGCCAATCATAATGCAGCTCTTTTCTCAAAATTAGGAAATGCTGTTGAGACCAAACCCACAGTAGGGAAAAATTGGAGATTTGATAGTGAAAAACTGATCATCTATAATGATTTGTTCTGGAAAGGTATGTATGGAATAGATAATGATGCAATAACCAACCTTTTAAGATATTTTGGCGGTTTCTATAAAAAATTTTGGAAGGTTAATGAGACAATGTTTAAGGGAATAACTCATCCATTTGAAACACAATTAATTGATGCAAAAAGTATTGCTACAGAAAAAGAATTACCTGGTTTGGGAAAAGTAATACATTTAGAATACGAGGATCTTCCTTACTCTTATGCCTATGATTTGCTTAAAATTATAGACAAAAATACTATCCTTGGTAGAGCGTTTTTAGGTCCTTTTGGAAAAGGAAGAGAACTATTTAACTTTAGTATGTCAAGGGCGTATGACGTTGATTTTATGACTGAAGATGATCTTCTTACGCTATTTAATGATGAAAAACTAAGTCATAAACATGCAGAAAATGAGATAAAAGGAACATGGGAAGGAATGTTGGTTTCAAATTCTGCTGTTACCCCTCGAATGCAATTATTTTACTTTGATTATGAGGATGGACAAATCGACATGCGCTATTCATTTGCCAATATGCTGCAAGGACGATCGGATGTAAATATAACAGATAGATTATTTAGGCTTGATGATAGAACACCTTTTCATGATGAAATCCGCATGGTAACGCCTAATTTTCTTGTTGGAAGATGGGTTACTGAATGGAGATCAAAAGACATACTAAAACCATATTACGATGACTTTATGCGTATTCTAAAGATCCCAATATTGGCAAATACAGAACCCTTGCATCAAAAACTGTCACATATTTTTTCTACCCATGGAATAAGATTACCAAATAATACACAGTTAAGCTTTTTAAATGTAGAAGAGAATAATAAAAATAATGAAATAAGACTAGGACTTTCATATATATTAAAGAGAGTAGCTTAATTGATAATTAGATGCATAAACCTCATTCAGCATAAATCATTTTTCTTTTAAATAAAAAAACATTTGCCATTAAATTTCTACAGGATTGTCCAATACCAACAACAAATACATTTGTTTAAAGATAAGTTAAAGATAAAGTATAGAGGTGTGAAATAAATGGCTAATTCAGCTAATAACACCAAATATAATGATAGATAAATAATAGCGCAGATTCTTAAAGAGAACCATTGAAACAACAAATAATAAAGAATTCAATAAAGAATAATAAAAAAAGATTCTCATCTTACATATTAATTAGATTGTCAAATACTATTTTCAAAAAAATTTTAATCTTATATATTTTACATTATATGAGATAATTTAAGAATTTTAAAAATAAATAATATCACATTTTAAATACTGATATATCTTTGATTTGACTATTATTCCATTGCTTTAACATAATCTCGTCTTTATCTATTACCACATAAGTATCATAAATTGCTGAATCTTTAACCCAAGATCCGCTATTGATGACTTTATTATTACCATCTAAAAATGGTCTATGAGTGTGACCGAATACAAGATATTCATCTTCTTCCATTCCCAAGAAAATACGTCTTGGAGTTTGAGCCTTTGCTAAATCCTCAACAGTTTCAAAACCTTTCCTATTTTCTGGAGGTTTTGTAATAAAGTGAATTGCATTTAAACTTTCTTCACCTATATGAAGCCCGATTCTTAAATCGTTATCTAATGAACTCATTATACCACCAAAAAAATTATCCGTTCTCTGGCATAGATTCTCACAAATTCGTTCATAATCATCAATAGTAAGAAATGTAAATTGTGTTAGAACTTCTAATTCGTATCCGTGAATAAAATAAAATTTGTTTTTATTTTCATGTAAAAGCCGTAAATTTTTGGAAACTTTAAAAGGATAGAAAGATTCAAACTGTTTATGAAAATCAAGTATAGAGTAATCATGGTTACCAATTAAATAATAAACATTTGTCTTTTTTGTTAATTTACAAAGTTTATCAAGTATGTTTTCGTTTTCAATGACAGCTACAGCATTTTTTCGTCTCCAAAAATCCAAAAGGTCGCCAAGAATGACCAAATGATCCGCTTGGCTTAATTGAGAAAGTTCAGAATCTATAAATTTATCAAACTGTTCTTTATCGGATTTGTCATACCCTAAATGAATATCAGATATAACGACTATCATTAATAATTACTCTAAGATATATTTAGCATGAATAATTTGGATTGTCTTATATCTTTCTGCATCATTATTCTATCTATTTTACTTTGATTTAAAACAATGTCACAAGACAAAAATGATATTCAGCAATTATTATATTTTTAACTTTAAAAGATGTCCTATACTTCGAAACAATGTTTAATATATTCGCAACTATTTTGTAATTCTGTCATATGGATAGGATTTGAATAGTGGTGTTATATCAGCGGTGTTCTTAGTATCGGATACTTGTTGAGCAATCCAGAAACGAGTCTCATCGTCCATGAGAGCGTATAGATACTTATAGATTGTATGGATAATACAGTATATAAGAACATGGAACAATTGAAAATTAAATATTCTGAACTATGTGAAAAATATCCTTCAATAGTGAATATGATATTAGATGTCTATTATCCAAAATTTTATCGGAATATTGTAAAAAAAATTCCATACAAACATCCGAAGAAAGAGTATCATGAGGTAACAATGTTCGGTCCTGTATATGATTTTGTGCTCTTTTCTTAATAATTAGATTGTTATTTTTTCTAAAATCTCTGGTTTTATATTAGCTATGGCGGGGTTTTGTTGAATTAATGAAAGAATTTGATTAAATTTACTATTCATTTCCTCTTTTAATAAATCCATATCTGTTTCATATTTTTCCTTTAATTGGGATATTTCGCTGTCCTTCTTTATCTTTTCTTCATGAATTGTTTCACTATATGAATTATATGATAAAACCATTTTGCATTTTAAACAAAATTTATTTTCTTTTTTATTTGGTTCATTACAATTAGGACAAATAAGATATCTCAATGCATTTGAAATATCTTCATCCTCTTTTCTAATTATTCCTCTTTTCTATAACAATATTTTTGACGGTTCTCCACTTAAATGGATATACATTTAAGGCATCTTGCTTGACATTGACCCGCCTGCATGTGAACGTAAAATTGCCTCAGGAAGATATTGACTTTTTTCTGTTAAAGCAGAATGTCTAAAGATGTATAGATTCCACGGTTTTGTGAGCATGTTTTTTATGTATGCTTTGTCAACCTCTGGAATGTCTTTATGGTCTAATAAAGATTGAAAGTATTTCTTCTTATAATATTCATATTTTGTAGAAAGGCCTTAATAAGTAAATTTTTTAGTATATTCAGCTGTTGGTCCCTGTGGAGTTAAAAGCCATGAGCCTTGATTTGAGCCATATGGATGATCTGATATCCATTCTTTCAGATGAGGGATAGAATCTATCAAAGGCACAGTTCTTGGTCCAGTTTTATCATTAGTTATTTTGACCTCTGCATATTGTTTACCTTCTTCTGTAATGTAAAACTTGATGTCTTTGATTTTTATATTTAGAATTGCATGAGGTCTTGCAGACGTATCAATGGCCATTGCATGATAACATCGATCTCTTTTATTGGGACAATATTTCAAAAACAAAGAATGTTCTTTGCTGTTCCAGATATCTGAAGATCTATAAGGAGTTTTTTCCTTTCTGTTTAGTTTCTTTATTCCTTGCATGCATTCAGGAATATTTCTTTTTCTGTAATCTAGTTCATTTGACTGGTAAAGCCATTTAAAAAACTTTAGAAACACCGCCTGTCTTCCATTGTAAGAGCCAATCCATTTATGAGAAGTATCTTCTTCAGATGATTTCCTTAAATTATTTAGATATTTTAAAATATCTTGTTTTGTCATATCAATAAAGTTTTTTCCATTGTGAAAGTTTGAAAGCCATACAAGGATTTTGATTTTCCCTTCTTTAGTTGATTCTTTAATGTTGAACTCAGTTTGCTCGGTTAATATATAATCACAAATGAGTCGAGCATTATTTGGATTTTCTCTTGATAGTTTCTTTAATGCACTATTAAAGTAAGGCCGAGATAATGATTTAGTTATTAGATCAATATCTTTTTCTAATTCCCAATAATTGCTAACTGTATTATCAAAATATTCCATCTTTAAGTTTGCATCCTCCTTAAAGAACAGGAACAAATAAAATTTTCAAATTTAGTATATAACAATATCATAAGAACCCACATTATAAGCGCCGGGAGAGGGATTCGAACCCTCGAGGCCTTCACAGGCCACAAGCTATATGTTTTGTTTTATTCCAGGCTTGCGCCCTACCAGGCTAGGCGACCCCGGCTCACAAATAATCGGTTATTCGTCTTCTTTATATCTATCTAATATTAATTTTTATTTCCTATTTTATTAGATATTAATATTTTATATGCAGGTCATTTTTTTTGTGTATTAACTGATAGTTATCAAATGTCATTAAGAATGTTTATTAAGTTCTCTAGACATGGTTTGCTTTTTTATATATCGAATTAAATATTTTTTGATCTGTCTCTTTTTCAATAACTTATCTTTAGATAAGTTAAAATGTTATATGCAATAAATAAAATTATTCGATTTGGGTACTTTTTTTTATATTATTTCTTATATGCTCTGTCACATGATTCTTAAAATCTCATTTTACTATCTGTTTTGTTTAAATAGATATCATTCTGTTATATGGTAATGCTTTTAACATCATTTTCCTTTATTATATTTCTTAGAGCCTATCCTAAAATTCGATAGAAATATAGCTTATTGTCAATATTAATTAAAGTGTGCCCTTTTGCTGTAGCCGTCACAAGAGCAAGAACAAACTCGCCATTACAAATATTTCAGATTAACTATGGAAATCATTAGATTACATTACCTACAGAAAAACCAAACAAGATGATAGGCACCTGTAATTCCATTTAGAAAAGTGTTAAATGGCATTATATATGTTCTAAGAACTAGATGCCAATGGAAGATGTTGACCAAAGAATTTGGTTCTGGTTCTACATGTCACCGTCAATTCCAATAATGTAATGGAATAGGCATTTTCGAAAATATATGGATAAGATTATTAAAAACATATGATAACAAAAAGGATATCAAATGGATTTGGCAATCCATAGATAATATATCAATAAAGTCGCATTTAGTGGGAGGGGGTGATGACTATATGAAGTAATCTTACTGCAGATAGAAGCAAATTAGGCACAAAGAGGCATATTTTAACCGACAAGAAAGGAGTTCTACTATCGATTGTTATATTACCTGTCAGCACACCTGATGTGAAATTAGTAACAGATATGATGGATAACGCTGTAATCAAAAGACATATTTCATATGCTAGAACAAAAGATGAAAGAACAAGAAAACAACAACAACATCTATGGCTTGATAAAGCATATGATTCAACCCGAAGAACAAGAAATAATAAAACGAGGATATGTACTACATTTACCATATGGAAGAAAAAGATGAGATGTGATGTGGTGGATATGAAAGAAACAGAAAAGGTCTAAAATCACAAAAAACATCTTGCAAGGAGATGGACTGCATGAAAAGTACTAATTCATGGCATAATAGATTCAGGAAACTGTTTATCCGATATGAAAAGAAGATAGTAAAAGACTATCTTGGGTTGGTACAGTTCTCCTGTTGTATGATTATTTATAGAAAGATAATTTTGGGATAGGCTCATCGTTATAGATAAATTTAGAGTTATTGAAATCTGAAGTAATCTTGGAAAAAATCAAAATCTGGTGCTATGAGAATTAAATTATTTGATTATTAATTATTTTTATTTTTAGCATCATATTGCGGTTCTACCCAAAACAAATAAATTACAAATTGTTTTTTCTTTGACTTTTTAATATTGGGTCTATATGGATATTAAAAACATTTCTGATATTAATATTTAGATTATTAATTTTAAAAACTTAAATAAATTAAATTTCCTAAAAAATTTATGAGACATTATTTTATAATGTTTGTATCTATTGTTATTATTTTAATATTGGTTTTATCGATTTTATTTCAGCAAGCACAATGGTATCATAATATTATAGCAGAAGCGCGAAAATTTGCAAACAATCAATATTTTCAGAAAAACTATGGAAAAAAAAGATCTATAGATTTTCTAAATCGATTTATTGGTGTTTTCAAAAATCTGTAAATTGTAAATTTGTTGAAACGGATTCTATTAACCTGGCGATTTTATCCAACTGTTTTTTTCTCTATAATTCTTTTTCAATAATATGTTAATTTAAACCGAAACTGAAAATCCGGTATTCAATATATATAATACTATATATTATTTTTTTAAAACAAACTATTTCCTTAAGTTTGCGAGTATTAAAATGTGATTTGTAAAATTTATTTTTTATAAATTGTATATTAAAGTTTTTAATATTTTTTTCTCCAAAGCTTAAAGCGATGTATGTTAAATATCTATTTACTTTAAATATTATTACTCTTTCTTTGTACCCTTAATTCATTTCTATCCTATCTATCATTTTCCCTGATAATAAATCGAATTTGTATATCCTTGAATGCCCAGTATAAGATTTATGGTCTTGCATGTCTGAATAAAATAAAAAATTTTGATTACATTGGGTACATACCCAAATAATATTTAAATCTCCATCGTTCATATTTTAAGCTTATTGATAGGATTCAAACATATGATATAAGCAGTATGAAAACAAATAATGTTATTTTATTTTGATTTATTTTAGGTAACATTATCTTTACTTATTATAATCCGTGAATCATTTCAATATGTATTGTATATGATTCTATTACTATTATTATCCGTTTTATGTTTTGAATATCATTACTTATAAATTTCAACTAGATTAAACTTTTTAAATTGAATATTAAATTAGGTGTTCATGTTTCAATTAGTGGCAGTTTATCAAAGTCAGTTGATAAAGCTTTGGATATGGGTTGTTCAGCTTTTCAAATTTTCACTCGTAGTCCCAGACAGTGGAAAACAAAGGATATTCCAATAGGTGAATCAGATCTTTTTATAAAAAAATTAAAAGAAACCCCGATAAATTTGAATTCGGTAATTGTTCATATGCCCTATTTGCCTAATTTATCTGCACCTAAAAGTGAAATGTATCAAAAATCACTAGAGGTATTTGAAGAAGAAATAACCCGTTGTAAAATTCTTCAAATTCCCTATCTAGTTATTCATTTGGGAAGTCATTTGGGTCATGGATCAAAAAATGGCGTCTCTCAGCTAATACATGCATGTAATACTGCTATGGATAACAATTCTGAATTGAATTCGCCAAAAAATACTGTTAAAATATTATTAGAAAATAGTGCTGGGCAGAAAAATAGTATCGGAGGCTCATTTGATGAAATTGCAGAGATTTTTGATATATTAAATTCCAGTAATTTTGGATTATGTCTTGATACCTGCCATGCATTTGCTGCTGGATATGACTTGTCAACGGAAAATGGTATCATTAAATTATTGGATGTTATTGCAGATAAAATTGGCTTGGATAAAATAAAAGTAATTCATTTAAATGATTCAAAAGGTGACCTGGGATCCAAACTTGATAGGCATTATCATATTGGAATTGGAAAAATTGGTGAAGAAGGTTTCAAATTTTTATTGAATAATAGAAAATTAGGTCATATTCCTTTTATTATGGAAACTCCGGTAGATGATGTTAGGACAGATCAAGATAATATCGAGTATGTAAAAAATTTATTAAAAAGAAAATTTGATTAATGTATATACCTTCTTTGTTTAAATGTAAATAAAACCAAAATTTATAATTCAATTAAATATATATAAAAGAACCTGTCTTTGGGATTATGCCATTAGCAAATAAGTGATAACATAATTGATAATTTCTCCTTGTCTTTTTAGAATTTACGGTTATTTCATTTATACTAATCAGTATATAAAACCAATTTATTAGGTAAAATATTGAAGGAATCCAAAAATAAATGTTATGGATTCTTATTTTATGAAAAATATATCAAATCAAAAATATCTGTTATTGATTAATTTTTTATTATTTTAATTTTTAACGATAATTGCAACAATGTCACTCTTAAACAAGGATGTTGTTATAAATAATCATTTTAACAATCCTTTTTCTTTTAATGTTTTTTCAACTTTGGAATATGTGTCTGATCTAAGGGTTTCGATATATTCAAATAGTTTTATTTTACCCATTTCTCTTAGCTCTTTTACTTCTTTAAAATAAATATTATGGATTTCAGGTAATTCGTCATTGTCAAATAGATTATGTTGTCTTTCATTTATCTCTACACTCCACAATAAAATGAATAGATCTGGGGTAAGATGTTTGATATTTCTTAAAACATTTGTATATTGTTTGATTCTTTCATCTAATCCCTTGGATAAATATTCAAAATATACTATATTTGACAAATAATATTGATTCAGAATAACAAGATACTTTCTAGTATCTTTGTATATTTCTGATTTATTCTCTATAAAATCATTTTCAATTAACGAATGTTTAAAGATTAGTTTTTCTGGATATTTTTCTAAAGATGCGGATGAAGATAAAAGATCTCCATATTTGGTGGTAGGAAAAGTAAATGTCTTTATTTTTTCTGGGTATTTTTGTAAAAGCTGATCAATTATTGTTGTTTTAAGAACCGTATTAATTCCTTCAAATACTACAAGCGGCATTATTAGTATAACTTGTACTATCTGTATTATCTATCTATACTTATGATAGATATATTCATTTGAATCTACTTATTATCTATTTGAATAGTTTGAATACGCAAATAACATATCATCGTTACCTTTGATTTGTAAATATCAAAATGAGCTTTAATAGTGAAAATGAGAATATCTGTAAAAAATAAAGATATACATTACAATGGATTGTTTTTGTATTAGTAAATAGGTTTCCAAAATATATTTGCTGTGGATAATCATGTGATTAATAGATTTGAATTTTTCTTGAACTATTTAACTCGTTAATTACTTATTTGAGGCTTGGTCATAATTCAATTTCCTTATCTTTATTCTCAATATAATATCAGCCAGTACCAAGCATATATTTTATTTATTTTGGATTTGTTTTCTCAGTTTTACAGTTATAATATACCATTATTTAATATAATATGATAGATAATAACACAATTGCAGATACCATATGAACTCCATGTACCGATAATGGGTATATCCTAAAGATTGATTTTATATGTTCTATCAATGGCTCTACCGATATCCTTCTCTGGCTGTAGATTGCCTGACCTTAAGACGATTGATAAAAGCATACAAGCTCAGGCCTCTCTTTGGAAGTACTTTTGTATCTTTCAACAGGATAGGCTAAATCTATTTTCAATGCCTTCTTCCTATACTTGTATAGTTTATTGTAGTCATAGTCTAGATCAACTATAATGTACAATAGGTATGGTAAAGAGAAAACAGATGATGATGATGATGATGATGATGATGTTAAAGGAATGTACATTCTATTATCTAGAATATTAGTAGTAGTTACGTCTACTGTTATAGGTATCACAATCTCTGCTCTTGTACATGTTAGATGTAATTTGTATCCGAAAACCCATCCTTTCTTAGTATGACTATAGCCCCACCTTGCATCTGTATTAATGCCAGAACGAGGTACTATTCCTTTTTTCGCGGATGATTTGTGCCATATAGGACCTTTTGCTTTTAAAAGATTGCTGTCTATTGCCACTGCTACTATAGAATGGTTATCATCAACCATAACCATATCCTCTAAAACAAACAGACATTCTATTGTAGATATCCTTTGTTTAATATCTGTAGAAATAGTCTTCAATCGTCTGTCAAATGTACGTCTATTGCTAGGTATTGTTACAAGACCACAGACTAATGATAGTTTAATGATATACTGACCGTTTATGCTAAGAAAAATATGTAATGCATTGTTAGAGTCGATTCTAAATCATATCCTTACAATAAAGCATCTCAAAATTATGGTTGATAAAGAATACTCATATGGTCTGCCACATTTCCTCCTTGGTGGCATGCTGGGCCATGATATACAACCTATCATATACAAAATGTTAGAGCGTGGATTCCCTTAGTCTATTAACAGCTACTTTGAACAGTTGTTCCCAAAATAACATTCCAGAGGTTAGCTTTAATCTATTATAAAATGTATCAAGAGATAATTAAAATATGACCATACTTCAATTATTTACTTTTGATAATTGTTTATTTGTCAATGAAAATTACTTTTTTGGACTTTTACAAATAAATTTATGGATCTCATTTTTCATAATAAATAATTATAAATGAGTGCTTTTGATGATATTTTTAAGCTTGCTTTAGAAAGAGGATTCTATTTTCCTAGCTGTGAAATTTATTCTGATACAAATGCTGGTTTTTGGGAATATGGACCAAATGGAGTAAAAATTAAAAACAAATTCCTTGATCTGTGGAGAAGAGAATTGGTAAGGCGAGATGGCATGTTAGAAATCGATGGAACTCAAATAATGAGTAAAAGCGTTTTCTTGGCATCTGGGCATCTTAAAAATTTCTCTGATCCTGTGGTAAAATGTATAAAATGTAAAAGCTCATTCCGAGCAGACAAATTGATACAAGATCAAGCTGGCATCGAAGTACCAGAACGTTTACAAAATGATAAAGTAGATTTGCTTATCAAAGAAAATAATATAAAATGTCCTAATTGTAATGGGGAATTTTCTACTTCGGAGAGATTCAATATGATGTTTAAAGTAGAAATCGGGCCCAATCATGACGAGGCTTTTCTGAGGCCTGAGACATGTCAATCTATTTTTGTAGATTTTCCTCGAATTTTCAAAGTAAGTCGAGGAAGATTGCCATTAGGTATTGCCCAAGTTGGCAAAAGTTTTAGAAACGAGATCTCTCCACGTCAAGGGCTCTTACGCCTTAGAGAATTTTATCAAGCTGAAATTGAAATTTTTTGCAATCCAAATAAATTGGATGATTTACCAAAGTTTGAAGATATAAAGAATACTATTTTGAGAATTTATGACAAACAACAATTGGTGGAAATCACTGCTACAGATGCTTTAGAAAAAGGAATTCTTCCAAATAAACTTGTTGCATATTATTTGTCATTATTGGTGGAATTTTTCAATAAAACTGGTATATCTAATAAAAGGACAAGGCTCAGACGATTATCTGATGATGAAAAAGCATTTTATTCTAGTATCGCTTTTGATCTTGAAGTTGATACTTCCTTCGGTTGGTTAGAGCTAGTGGCATGTAATTATCGTTCTGATTATGATCTAATGTCTCATTCAAACACAAGTAAAACAAATCTTTATGTTATGGATGATGATGTAAAAGTTTTACCTCATGTTTTTGAATTATCTTTGGGCGTTGATCGATGTATATATTCTATATTAGAACATTCTTATTTTATAGATAAAGAAAAAGAAGATCGAATTTTATTAAAACTAAAACCGTATTTATCGCCTATTCAGGCTGGCATTTTACCTCTATTAAAAAAAGATGAATTCAAAAAAAAATCCATGAATCTGTTATCTTTAATAAATAAAGATTTTGATGTATTTTATGATGAATCTGGCTCTATAGGCAGACGTTATCGACGTTTAGAAGAAATAGGTGTTCCTTTCGCATTTACTATTGATCATCAGACAATAGATGATGATACTGTAACAATTAGATATCGCGATTCAATGAATCAAGAACGAATTAAAATCAGTGATGTTAAATCATTTTTGGCTTTGCATCTATCTATCGACTAAAAATGTCATACATTATGTAGTTACCAATAAGCGCTTTCGCTCTCTTCCAATCTTTTTTTATTATTGTTATTACCATTAACATTCTGCTGCTGCTGCTGATCTTGTTGTTTTTTTTGTTTCTCTTTTAAATATTTAATATAGTTTTTTATGTTTTCTTCTTCTTTATAGATGCCTTCGACTGCAATTATTGATGGAGCTTTGGTAGTAGGCAATTCTCCACAGCAGCTTTCTTCAAATTTTTTTATATGATATTCTACAAAATCAACTTCATTGTCATGAAATATTTTTTTAATTCTTTGGGAATCAATAGAATCATCTATTATCAAAATCGGTTTTCTTTGTTTCAATAGTTATTATATGTAAATTAATTTTATATTTAATTTTTTAAAAGTAAACTAAAAATATTTTCAATTGTAATAATAAATTAAAAGATATTGAAAACATTGTTAATAAATAATTTTTCTCCATATGTTTCTAATATAATTAAAGTATTAAATGATCTAAATCGTGATTGGACCTGCTATGATTGTAAATATCTTTCTTCTTTTGATTATGATTTCCTCGTTTTATTGCAGGAATATGATAACGTAATTTTATCGGGAAGACAACAAAATTCCAAGCTTATCAATAAAATAAATTCTTGTATTGTAAAAGGATGCATAATTCTTGATAAGCCTTTGTTAGGAATTTGTTATGGGGGTCAAATACTTGCCTTAACCTTGGGTTGTACTTTAAAAAAAATGGAAAAAATACGTGATATTATAAAGATTGATATTTTAAAACCTTCGGTTTTGTTACCTCGTATTTCTACAGTAGAAATGTATGAAAGTCATAATTTTTGCATATCGCAACTTTCTAAAAGTTTTACATTATTGGGTAGCTCTGATGCATGTAAAAATGAATTCTTTTGCTTTAATGATAAACCTCTATTTGGAACTCAATTTCATCCAGAAAAAAGTGGAAAACATGGAAAATATCTGATAGAAAATTTCCTAAAATTATAATTATGAGGATATAGTAATCAATTTTATGAATCAGCTCTTTATTTTATTATGGTGAATTGAAAATGCATTTTTTTTACCTTTATACTGTCAATAAATTGTGTTAACATGTTGTATGGTGGATGCTAGCGGCTCTAAAATTAAGAGATTGTATTTCTATTATAATACCTACAAAAAGAAAAAATCAATTTTGTATTTATTGGGATTACTCTTCTTTTTTTTCTACATTGTAAATGGCCATCAAAACATTCTCGAGTTCTATCTTTGATATCCTAATAGTGCTTTTAATAAAGATACTTTTATCATTCTTGTATATAAAAGAATGAATATTATGATCTAATTTCAAAAAATTGCAGGCTTGTGGTGAATACCATGTACCTCAACCATCATCATCATCATCGTCTGTTGAAAGCAGAATGTTTGCCATATTCCTCTGCGAGTTTGATAGGGGATGCTCTCTACTACTACAAACATATTTCTGCCTCTTTTGATATATTAATTCCAAGAATTTCTTTATCTTTTGTTGATTCGATGATATGATGATATGGCAACCTCTCAAAGCCCAATGATTTCCGAACCTATCTTTATGATGATGATGATGATGATGATGATGGTAGTTTCGCCGTCAACTATGGATTCCGAGACCTTATCCTTTTGGAATATACTTTCTGCAGATTGTATTTTTGAATCTAAATCTTCTTATTTAGTATGACTTCTGAACAAATCAAGAAGATATGATTCTGGAAGTATTTCTTAATAAAGACCACTACCAAAGTATAGATGTAAAGAATATGCTATATTCCAAGCAAGTTAGTTAGTTTTTTTTCTTATCTGTTTTTAGACTGTAAATAAGCAAAATAAAACTATATCTTTTTCCTTAACTTTACAGAGCCGTGCTAATAGTACTATGAAATAATGTCAAAATCCGAATTAATTTTTCATATCCTTTTAATATAAAATACTGATTGTTAAATGCTGTTTGAAACTGATAGTTTTAACATTATGATTTTTATTTAATGTTGCTTTTTATAAACTTGTGCAAAGGGACAAAAGTGATGATGCTAGTCATATTATATTACCTCTTGTAAATAAAACAGAAGAAAATGTTGTTTTTCCACTAGTATTGAATGTGATATCTAGATTCTGGGGTGAAGAAATACCTACTGAAGAAATAGAAAAAAGAGCTAGAAATTATGGAAATTTTAAAGGAACTGTTTTTATTGAAGGCTTGGAAATAATCGAAAAAAAGTTAAACCTTTCATTTGTTGTGTACCGTGGATCTCTTTCGGATTTGAAAAAAAGAGTGCATCAGGGTTTTCCAGTTGTTGTAGTTCTACCCGGTATTGGTGATACCGTCCAGTTTGCAACTATTGTATGTGGGTATGATGCTAATGAACATAGAGTTATAACTTATGTACCCGAACCTGATTCTTATGGGGCAATTCCGGAATATAAATTCGAAGATGAATGGTCACAGGATGATTTTTTTTCTATTTTAATATTTCCCAAAGATATGAAAGATATATTTAAAAATGATGTATTTGAGTTTGAAAAATCAAACAGGATTTACCTTGAAACTGAAAGATTGAAAATTCATGGAAAGTTGCAAGAATCTATCGATCTTTTAAATTCGATTATTAACAATGATTTATTAAAAAAAGAAAATGCTATTTCTACTTCTACTGCTAACCCTCAAATATTATGCTTGCTTGCCGGAATTCTGAATGAACAGAATGATGAAAAATGTATACCTTTATACGAAAGGATTATTAAAATAAATCCAAAATTTTATTTAGCTTACAGAGGGTTAGGGAACTATTATCTCAAAAATAAAAATTATCAATTATCCAAAGAATACTATACTAAAGCTATAGAAATCAACCCAATAAGATTCGGTCCTATCTATAAAAATTTGGGTATTGTTCTTTCAGAACTTGGGGATAGTGAGGCTGCAAAGGGATCATTTAAAACATATTTGAAAAATGTTCCAAATGCACCAGATAAGGACAATATTTTACAATTTCTTGATGCTTGATCTGATATAATTTTTATTTAATATCATATTATATTTTAAAGACCGGGTATTGGATGATAACAATAACGTAATAATAGTAGAATCTGCAATTAAATCGGATTTATCCTTAAACTATTTAAAAAAACTAATTATTGATATTTTACATGAAAACAATGTATACATTTCATCAATAAAAAAGGATGGGTTTTATTGTATTATCGAATTAAAAAAAAGCAATGAAATAGTTTTTACAATGGATCTTTTAAGTAAAGTTTCTGGTATATCGTATATATTTATAGCTAAACCTTTGGTAGTCGATTACGATGTCTTATCCAAAAGGGTTATCCAGATGTGGAGAGAAATTTTGCTGCCTGGCGAAAAATTCTACATCACAATAACTTTATCTGATGAATCTAATTTTAAAAAAAATGAATTTGTATTTTTTAGAAAGGATTTGGAGTTTTTTATAATAAGCGAGCTTTCAAGCTTTTCCATCGATATCAAGAATGTCAGAAATGAAATTGAGGCAGACAAAATTTTATATATATTAATTGGCAATGATTTTGCATATGTTAGTTTATTGCTAAAGAGATGTAAAGAGTTAATGCCTTTTAAATTTTTGAAGGAAAAAGTTATTTGTCCACTCTATAATGAATTTTCTTTTTTATCTTTTATTTCTATTTTAGATAATGGATTTTTTCCATTTCCTGTCTTCTTTTATAGTAGTAAAAATCAATTAATTAAAATATTAAAATCATTTGATAAAGTTATTAAAAGATATCCTATTCGACTGATTGATATTAATTTAATTAATTTGGAAAAAGTTAATTTAGATCTTACCCGATCGCTTCCAAAAAATAATGATGATTATTCTGATGTACATAAGAAAATGGTGTATGAATTGATGGTGGAAGAAATAATTGTATTGATTTTATTGCAAATGAAAAAAGTTGATTTAAATTTTATTTGCCTTTCTTTTTTACCTTTTTTCCATCCTTTATGGTTCATAAAAAAAAATGTTCAGCTGTCTTTTGAATCTGGGAAAATCCCATTAACTCCCTTTCTTTTTAATTATGATTTTAAATATAATTTAAAAGATTTTTATAAAATTAATAATTCTATGGATGTTGAACAACCTTTAAACTCCTCTCTTTCTTTTTTGGATATCGAACAGAAAAATTACAATTTAATTTTTCAGAAATTTGTTAATACGTTGAAATTACCATCGACAAACGAAATAATTCAGTTGAATTTAGACATGAGAAAAGACGATGTTCTTGATATTCTCGATTCCATCTAATTTATTGCTTATTTCCATTAATTGGATCGCTTTTTCATTATATTTATTATTGCAAATCATATTTTCAATTGTTTTTTTTATGATTGTTGTACTTAATAATTTTGGATTTATTGTTAAACCAATTCCTAGTTTTTCTATTTTATTTGAGTTCGAAAGTTGTTCACCGTGATTTTCTATGGGTATTGAAATTATCGGTTTGCCAAATTGGATTGCTTGAGAAATTGCAGTATGTCCTCCTCTAATTATTAATAAATTGGAAAGATAAAAAATTTCGTCTCTACATGGACACCATTCATAATACCAAATATTTCTAGAAATTTTCCTTGGGATATTGTCTCCATTAGCCTTTCCTTCTGAAATAATAAATTGAATATTGGTTATATTTTGACATGCCTCTATTATTTTTAAAATAATTGGTTTTCTTGTTTCTTTGGGACCGCTAATATGAACAAAAATTAAAAGTTTATTTTTATCTATTTGAAGTGAATCAGCAACACTATTTACTTTGGCACTTGAAATTATCTTTTTTGGGGCTATAAAACCTATGTAATTTAATTTGGGTTTTGTGGATCTAACCGAGTTTATTGTTTCTTCGGAGATTGTATAGGGTGGAGGTAAATCTGGTATTAAAATTCTATCTGATACATTCCATAACCCTCCCATCGCTTCCCCAAAACAAGTCTCAAAAAATTTTACAATCTGAAATTTCCTTAATGCTGGAGTTAAAAGGAGCTTTATCTGATTGATTAACAAAATTGTGGGTATATTCAACATCTTTCCTGCAATTACTGAAGATATCCTAGAATCAGAAATTATGATATTTGGATTGAACCTTTTCAAATATTTTATTTCCTTGTTAATTTGAATTGGAACATTTGTTATCCATCTGGGAATTTTGGTGATATTGTTTTTAACCGAAAAATCCCCCTCTTTTCCCCATAAAAACTCTACAGGAGGGATTATGTTGCATTCATATCCATGAATATTCAAATAGCTTTTTGCTTCCCCAAAAGATGAAAATCTTGATTCACATCCAAATTCTTTTAATCTATTGGCCAAAACTAAAAGACGACTTGCGTGACCTAAACCGACGCCATAGGGTGTAAAATACAGTCTTCGCAATAGTGTAAACGATTCTTTCTAAAGCGTTTAAAAATGTTAGTTTATATCTATTGTAAATGTTTTTTGCTCAAATGGTTTATTGTGTTGTATTATATGATAAACCATTTAAATCATATAATACCTGTTATAGCACTTTTAAATGGTGCAAAAGATAGATAAATCTCTGAATTTTAATAACTTTGATAATCTATAACTATTTACCATTTGAATATTATGATAAAACTTTACAAAAAATTTAACAAAATTCAACATTGGATACGTTAAAGGTAATATTGATATAATTAACTTATATAGGTTTTATTAGATGATTAAAACTAACTTTAATTACACTGATAGTCATCTTATATATTGTTTAATAGTACTTTTATCCATTTTTATGTTTATTTTGATGTTTTCAATTAATAAATCCGCAGTTTTGGCTGCATCTATCAATCCAACTCTGCGTCATCAAGATAAAGATGGTTCTGCTCCTGCAACTACCATAAATCCTGCCTGTGGCCAAGTAATAAAAGGAAATGTTAAACTAACTTCAAATTTGATATGTAATAATGATGGTTTAATTGTTGGAAATGGAAATACCAGAATAGATCTTAATGGCTTTTCTATTAAAGGTCCGGGAATAAACAGCAACAAAGTCGGAATAATGGTTGGAGCACAAAACAATACTATAATATTTGGTAACGGTGTAATTTCAGGATTTCAATCAGGGATATATATATCTGGTAGCAACAACATTGTAGCTAAAAATATAAATGTAATTAATAATAAAGTAGCTATTTACATTACCGGATCCAAATTTACTAATATAAATAATAATATGCTAAATAATAATACAATTGGGATAGCATCTCATTCTAACAATAAAATAGATTTAAAATACAATCTCTTTAACGAAAATAATCTTTCTGGAATAACTTTCATAAATACCAATAATTCTACAATTGAGGGAAATAATATATTAAATACAACAAATGGTATTTATTTAGATGTTCAAAGTTCTTTTGATATAGTAGATTTCAATAATTTGTTTAATAATGTATTAGACATTAACAATGCTAACAATCTTCCACTTAATATCAATAATAATAATTACTCGAGCAATAATTGCATCACTAGTTTGCCCTCTGGCCTATGTATTGGAAGATAAAACTATTTAAAATAAAAAAATGGGCGACTATTTGTAGTTATTAGAAGGGTTGTTACCTTCTCTCATCAGACCACTCATCATAGGATTCATCATAGATGACTGAGAAGAATTCATGTTGTGATTCATCAGGCTACCCATCAGACCACTCATCATAGGATTCATCATAGATGACTGAGAAGAATTCATGTTGTGATTCATC
>JAICXY010000062.1 GCA_025934495.1 Candidatus Nitrosocosmicus sp. | reverse complement strand
GATTGCTCATCAAGAAAAGTAGTTAGCAAATGGTGTAACAGAAGAAATAGTGAAAGGGCACTATCGGTTCTCAAAGAATGGATTGAACTCTATGATACACCAATGAAAGTGATACATGATGGTAGTGGTAGAGAATTTACATCTAATAAATTCAAAAACTATCTTAGTTCATGGAAAAGGGCAAGCAGATACCCAAAGGAAGGTTATCCACAAGAACAAGAGGGCAAAGTAGAAGCGTACAACAAAATAGTCATAGCTGAATTTCTACAGGTAGAAGAATTAATCGATATGAAAGATGGGATAGAGAAATACGAATCATTTGTTGATTCCTATAACTATGAAAGAGAACATGGAGGAATAAACGGAATGACACCATCAGATAAATTTATGAATATTAAAACAACCAATACCGATACACTAAAACAAGACTATAAAGTGTCAACCATGTTGGTATATTATTTTGTCAACCATGTGTGTAAGTACAACAGTTAATGTTATTTCTTAAATAAGTTAGGCCTTGAACATGTGCTTGATAGCTCTCTTTCAAGGCCTCAGTTGGCGTAAAGCCTCCAATAAATCTTTTGGAAGTATATTACAGCAATTATATAAAGGTTAAACTTTTATAAATTTTTTTCGGTTTTCAAACAATTAGTTCTATGCCCGACTGTTAACAGTCTGTGGATGACCCGATAAGTTAACAGAACCGCATTTTATACTAATCTATAGAAAATATCTTAGATTTATAAAAAATCGTAGTAGCATTGTAATATTGAATTATTGTATTATCGATGAGAGGTTAATTCATTCCACTCATAACCATGACTATTTTTGTTAACGATCCAAAAATCATAGCTTTCACTTACACGATCTCCTGCCTTATTGAGAATTATTTTACCTGACAAACCGCCATCTAATGGTTTAGTAGCAGTATCAAAAACAATCTGTTTAAATGATTTAGTTGTACTATTATTATTCTTATCGTAATTGAGAGTGCTGTTTTTATAAAGGCTTTTTGAGGCTACCAGATATGAATCATAAGCAATTACAGGGTATGTTATTGAGCCAACCTCATGTAATTCTTTTTTTAAATCTGCTTCAAGGCTATTTATCTTTTCTGAATTATTATTGTTAATTATTGAAAATAGAGGATTAGTAAGATTAGTTTTCATTGCAAAATCTGCTGCTTCCCAGTTTTTTGTAATCTGAGAACTTTGAGCTATACTATCACTACCATACCATCTTACTTTTTTAAGCATATCATAATTTTGTGCTTGAATTAAAATGGGTGCTATTTCATCATATGATATTATATAGACCGCAACGGATTTAACACCATATCTTTTTATTGCGTCTGATACAATAGTATTTAGTTTCTTTAACTGTTGACCCCACATTATAAAATTTATTCTGTGTAAACTTGTAGCAAATCTGCCTGTATGAGGTTCATAGGTAATACCATTTTGCACTTTTCCACCTAATTTTATAAAATTTGATTTAGTAGAGTTATACAGTTCATTTCCATAAATATCATTTCTCCAAAATGGAACAATAACTTTTATTCCATCTTTAATCATTTCTTTAGCTACTACTTTTCCTTGATTTGTATCGTCTGGAACGAGACGAAAAAGATTATCGCCTTCGATAGAAAGAAGCGGAGAGGTGCTTGCATAACTAATTAGTATAATGTTGTTAGTATCAGCATAGTCTCTTACAGCAGAAACTGCAGTGCTTGTAGCAGGCCCTACAATAATATTTGCACCATTTTCATGTAATTTTTTTATTGCTAAGAGACTATCTACCGCATTAGTCTTTGAATCTGCCATCAATAAATTAAAACGATCTGAATAATTCATTTGTTGAAAATGATGATTTACATCTTCCTCTGCTTTATCAAGTGCAACTTTAACAGATTTGCCAATAGATGATAATGAGCCAGTAAATGGAATAATAGCACCTATTACAAATTCTTTTTTATCTGCTTTTTTATCAAATGAACTTTGAATGTCAAATGACCTTTTGTTGATAAAATATTTGTTATCATCGTTACTAAAAGCATTTGTAGAATAAATACTTAAAATTATTGATATTGTTGTTACTAAGAGAAGACCAATCAAAATTTTTTTTGAAATTCGATTTCTTGCTCTTTTTATGATATTGTTAATAATATTTTTTGATTGCCATTTAATAGAATGCCTCATATACCATACAAGGCCTCCAGCAATCAACAAATAATGGGCAGACAATAACAGAGAAGATATCCATAATTGTTCAACAAATGAGGTAAGAACGATTATTGCAAACCAGCTATCACCCACAACTATTGCCAAAAGACCGACTAATTCTGTTATCCAAGAAATAAAATGATGTTTATCATTCTTTATTTCTATAAGAATAAGTAATGCAAACACCGTCAAAATCGAATTTAAAACAGGATAAGCTATTGTAACAACAAAAAGCATGAAACCTCTAAAACTTGATAATTCTGATACATCAATGGTTAAATTAATGAGATATATTAAAAATGATCCTGTGACTGAGATTATTAAAAAAAGGATTTTTTTATTTACCGTATGATTTATTTTGTTATATGTTACTATTAGCCTATATATCAAGAATGCATATGCAGATAACAAGAAAAAGTCCGCCAAGGAAGGAACGGGTGATACAACGTCAAGTACAATTTCATAATATCCCCATATTACATTTGCAATAAACCAAAATACAAGCCCAATTGCTAAATGAATTATGGTTTTATCTCTATCTTTATTACCTTTGTCCTTTAAAAGAATGAAAATAGAGAGAACAGCAGCAATAAAAGAATTGATAATCAATATCCAACTCGAATATATTATTTTATTATCTGGTTCAGCAAAAATAATAATTAGATTTGTTATAGATATTAAAATGATTACTACCAAGAAAAAAAAGATAGGTTTCAATTATTATCTTTTTTTTATTGATATTAATATATTTAACATTAACCACGAAAGATTAGGAATCTTTGCACATATCTGAAACATAATTGGAATATCTGCCCTTACAAGATTATAAATTAGGTATTGGCGATAGACCTTGCAGCGTTTTCGAATAAACGGTTAATGAGACTGATAAAGATAAATTTTTTTTTTATTATTTCAATATTGAAATTAGCATGACAATATAAGAATGATTCTAATAAAATCAGGAAACAAACAAAAATATTGATAATGAAAGATAGTGGATCTCTTGCATAATTAGGCACCTATCAAAATTTTACAGCCTATCGATGAAATTATGTAACATTACATTTTAATTTGCTGATTACGATCACTATGAATTCAACCTTAGAAAAATTTCTAATGGTCCTAATTATGCAAAAGATCTAATGTTTTAGACCTGTTACCACCACAAGTGACAAACACTTGTTGATGGCCTGCCATTCCAATTGCATTTTCTACTACAAATATAACTGCGAGTCCTATACCAATGTAACGAGTCTTGGATGTGCTGTAACTATACTCATGATTTTGTCTTTTAATGGCCTGTGCGAGCTGCAACAACAAATATATAAAGTTATTGCAAACTAGATATTTAAAAAGCTATAGCAAATGATGCATATACTTGTTTTAAAACCTAAATATAAATATCTTATATATAAACCAATAAGTATATAGCTTATAAAGATATATTCTAATTATTGAACGATTAATCAAACAGTCAACAGAACTTTGAACAAACATCCAATAATTGGGATCATCCTTATTCTTATCCTAATACCATCTTCTATCAATTTATTAATACATTTAGGTTGGCTCAAAAAAGATGATTTCATAACATATGCTATAGGAGTTGCAATAGTCATTATTTCTATACCTTTAACCTATAACAAACTAAAAGACAAGAAAGACTACTATTCCAAACGGATTCTTCATAGGTACTTTCGAAAACTAATATTTAAAGCAAAAATAATGAATGAGCAAAAAACATTCATTCGAGGAACACTTCTTTTAACTTTCCGATCAGAATATTCTGGAAAATTAAAAAATGGATATTTTATGAATGAAGTATTACTACCAGAAAATGATCGAATGAACGCATTTTCAGGAACTATACCGCATTTGAGACCCGACGGACAAAGAGTTCTATCTTTTTGCAATGAAACAATTAAAGATATAGAAAACCGAAAAGGTCTTTTAAGTGGTTGGAGTAAATCCGTCTTTATTTGGAATTGGAGGATACCTGACCAAAATGGTATGCCATTAGGTAATTATAGAGTAAGAATGATGATTTTTAATGAGAATGATGCAGAGCCGTTACAAACAGGGGTATCAACCTTTTTGAGACCTCATGGTTTTCTCCTTGTCTCTAATCTCTCTATTCATACTCTCCATATTGTTATTGTTATGGTTGCCTTGTTAACGGATGTGATTAATGTGTCTGGTTCTTGGCCATTTGGTAGTATAGTTCTCTGTTTTAAGCTGCGTAAAAGTTCGGTGCGCCATCACTAAGAGCGTGTTTGGCCTTGTTCCTACTATCTCCTTACCCTTTACTAAACAGCGGCATTATATCAGCGGTATTTTTTGTCTCGGTTACCTGTTGGACAATCTAGAAGTGGGTTTCATCATCCATGAGGGTATAAATATTATAAAAAATTAAATTTATGAATTAGTTAACCAAGGCCATTACTATAAATTCTAATGCATTAGTAATTTGATACTGACTGACTTTTTTTATAATTGCTAACATCAAGCCATAATCAAGTTCTTGTGCAAATGAATATTTCTGTCATATTGCAGATGTACCTAGAATTTATCTTTTTTTAAAGAATAATATACATATATATGTCAGAATATCCTTTTGAAGGAAAAATTCACAGTGATGATAGAATCAATTACAAAACTGTCTTTTCATCAGATGGTATGAAGATTGGAGATGTAGAAGCAGCATTTGCAGAATCCTTTATTGTAAAGTTAGAGAAAGAAGGAAAAGAAATAAAATATGAAATTCCTAGGTTGGAAATTGCAACCTTGATAGACAATGAAATTACGCTTAAATTAAACGCAAATGATTTAAATCAAAAATATCAAACATCATCCATTGATAAGCCTATGTAAATGGAAAGCAAAGAGAACTCTAGTTATTTATAGTTCAGCCTAATTAGATTATTAGATTAAATTGAGTATTATATTTGAACTAATATTTTTATGGCTCTTTAAAGTCAAGCAAAAAGCTAAAGATTCCGTCATTGTTTATTATGTATGATACAACAAACAAGAAAAAGAACAGAACCGAAAGATATTGTTGTATATTCTTTACATCTTTATTTTATTTGTCTATCTTTAATAAATGCGTCTAAACTATATCTTGATTTGTTACAAGAAGTCACACTGAATTAAGAGATTATCTGCAAATTTACAAACCTGCAGAAAGATTATCTTATAGCAAGACCAAGATATCTGAATGTACAAGTGATGAAATAAATAAAAGTTGGTTTTGAATTAATATGGCTTTGAGTCACCATCAGATATGAAACTAAGAATATCCTTACAATATGCATATAAAAGAATGAAACATGCTTGTTGCAGCGCATTTTCTATATGATATCGAATCCAATATAGTCAAATTTATTACTATTCCCCTGGTGCCACTAAATACATTGGCCCATATACTTGGATATTCTTTATTTAGTTAGTTAACAAAAAACAAAATGAGCGAGGTATCTCAATAATATTGCCAACAAAGTGCTTTGTTGCATGATTCCTATAATTTTCGATTTTACTATCCAATTTGCCTAAATAGATATCATTTTGTTATATGGAGATGCTTTCGATATCATCTCTTGTATCATATTTTTCAGTTTAACCGAATAAACATACTCACCAAATATTCTCTTCAAACTGAGAATACTGTTTCTACAATCCACCTCTATCCATAGCTTGCCATATTTCCATTTTTGTAAATCATTTTTCTGTGCCAAAACTGATAGATTTCTTAGTATATTCCCTTTCTTCCATCCGAATCTACTAGCACTCTTTCTTACTTTGATACAAGACATATCTATTGTCTATAGACAAATATCTAAAAATATTATTACCGCCATATGCACCATCCTCAGCAATGAGTTTGCCAATTATTATTTTTTTATCTGATCCCATGGCATTATTGACCAAACAAGGTAACACCTTGCTATCATCATGAACATATTCGTCATCGGTAGTTAGATTCATTGATAGAATTTTCTTTGTCTTGATATTAACGACTACTATATGTATTTTTAAATATCCTTTCTTATTTTTTACATCCTATTTATCTTGCATCCACTGTCCTCTGTTTGTAACCTTTATTCCTTTACATCTATTGCAATGATAAGATAGTCAACTTCAAATTCCTTGCTTTTGTTATCATCTTCTTTTATTTTGATGTCTAGTCTGTTTATTTTTCTATGTTTATTGTTATAAAATCTGAAATTGAAGGTACTTTTCCTTTAGCATGGCCTTTTGCTATTCGCTCTTCGGTTTGTCTATATAGTAAGTGAAAATACACTTTGGCATAACCAAATAAGAGGAGAAATGTATTTGGATAATGAAATGGCTCCTAATCCAACTTTGTCTTTATTCATCTCTTTTAGCTCTTTATCCCAGTTGTTAATCACATCAAAGGCTAGCAATATTTCATCGCCTCTTCTGACAAGAGATTGGTTGTAGACGGCATGCCAGTTCATAAAATTTGTTGATGGATGCTATCTAAATATATTTAGAAATGAGGAATTAGCAACAAAGCAGATCCGAACTTCCTAAAGAATAAAATATTGTTTTTCAGATTAAATTCTAATATTTTTAAAAGATGGTTAAGATTATTTTTTACAGTTTCCTTATACCTAGTCACCGAGAAAGATTTTAGTCGAAAGTTGAAGTTAATGGATTTTTCAAAGTTAAATTCATGCAAGGATATCCTATTCTCATGGTATACTCTTTTATTTGTAAGTGCTAACATATGCTTCATACAAATTTGGATATAAATATAATACAAATAAGTTCTCAACGAGTTTTATCTTTGTATAATCTCTATCGATATTGACTTGGTCGCCCTGTCTCTTGACTAAGCGAATGTATTTCCCGCTTTGGCTTTTATTATTTATATCAATAAATTTTATCAACCAAATCATTTAGGATCTGGGATTCAATATCAGACGATAGTTTTTGCAATTGCTTTCTTGAGTAATATAGGGAAACAAGGAACGTCAAAACCATTCTAACTGCTTCTCCAATAATAATCGACTAGCGGAATTTCTGCCGTTTTTGTAACTGCCTACTTGATTGTAATGGACAGCTCCGTGATTGATTTTCTTGAAAGATATTTGCAAACTATCTTCGGCAACAAAGCAGTAAATCCTACAAAGTGATTTTTTTTTAATTTTTATTTTCTATTATATTGGATTACATCATAATATTTTACATTGACAGCCAATGATACAAAGAGGGTTGCAATTGTTACTGGAAGTTCTAGTGGAATAGGTTATGAAACGGTATTAGCATTATCTAAAAATGACATTATAACTTATGCAACAATGCGCGACACTAGAAAAGGCTCAAGTATTTTAAATGAATCTCAAAGTAAAAATCTACCTATTAAAGTTATTGAACTTGATGTTGATGACGATAGATCTGTGGAGAAGGCGATAGAGAAAATTATGATAAATGAAAATAGAATTGATATCCTTGTAAATAATGCAGGTTTTGGATTAATTGGTGCAGCAGAAGATCTTAGTTCAGAGGAAATCTATAATCAATTTAATACTAATGTATTTGGGGTCTATCGAACTATAAGAAATGTTCTTCCAGTGATGAGAAACCAAAGAGAAGGTATGATTATCAATATAAGCTCCATTAATGGATTTGTTGCTACTCCATATTCATCAGCTTATATTGCAAGCAAATTTGCAATAGAGGGCCTTACACAATCTTTAAGATTAGAATTACGGAATTTTGGTATTAAGGTTACTGCTGTTGAACCCGGAGCAATAAACACCAATATCATAAAAAATGGTTTTCATTTAGCCAAAAGGATACAAAAAGAAAATTCAGATTCGGCTTTTGAGAAACCTACAAAAGATATGGTTCAAAGATCTAAAGAAATGATTGTAAATGGCACACATCCACAAATAGTAGCCAATTTAATTGTTCAAATAGTAAATACAAAAGAGCCTAAAATAAAATATCCTATTGGTGAAGATGCAGAAAAGATCCTTAACTTAAGAAATAAGATGAGTGATAAAGAATTTGAGGAATTCCTTGCAAGATTATTGAATATAAAATAAATTCTAATTTTCATTACTATTATAATTATTTTTTCTCTATAAAGTTAAGCTATGCTTCTATGAGACAATAATGAGCAAAATAGATTAAGCCAATGCTGTATATGCTTCAAAGTACACTTTTTCTTTCTTAAAGAAATGTAATCATTGAATTTCTCTAACTCCTACTTTTTTTTATTGCATAGTTAAATTAAAAATATTCTTCTTAAATAGATTCATTATTTGATTTAACTTTTCCACAAAACAGTATTTTTGGAGCACCCGCTGGTCCTAATAAAACAATAAGTCACACTTATCTAATTTTTTTAGATTCTTGCTATGGGTAACATGATATCAATTCTCACCAACTCTATGCAGTCCAGAAACGGGTACAACATTTTTGGTTATGATGTAACATATCATTGAACTGTGAAATGAAAACTAATGAAGATAATTTTTTGAATTACATTATAATGATTTTAGCAATAAATGCATATTTATCAAAAAAATAAAAAGCTAAATCCTTGATTACAATAGAAAAGCCGTGCCTAGAAATCAGAGCGATAAAGATTATATAAATTCAGAAAATCAGATTTTGATATCTCTTATAAATGACTATTCTCTTTTATGAAAAACAGATTGTGAAATTATTCAAATGCTTTCTAAAAAATAGGCTAAAACATATCTGAAACTCATCAATCAAAGAAGTAAAAGCAAAGAGAAACGATTCTGCTCATAACTCTTCATTTAGATAATTGCTGTTAAGAATACTTTATACATTTAATTCAAAAAAACAACAAAAATAAATATGATACGAATTTGATAAAAATAAAACACCATTTATTAATTCATAACCACTTAGGTTTGAGATTATGGTTAGCTGATTGTGAACTCGGATTTAAGCAAGAACAAATACAAAAACATACTAAAAATTTCATTAGAATTTAAAGAAAATGAAATAATGGGGAATTATTCTTGAATTGAAAAACTATTGCAGGCTCCAATTCCTTGTTTTATAATATATTGTTTGTATTGTATTCTAGTTCCTTATCTCGATTGTAAAATATTTTGGCCTTATAGAATGTTTCAAAATTTTACATGATTGGCTTGATAAATGCAACAATCTTTCAATATCCTTTGATTTTAAATCAGAAATCAGTAAGATTAAAAGCAGTTAAAAGTCACAAGCTGCTTTGTTGCATAATTATTTTAATCGTTATTTGTTACGTTTTATGGATAGAATTATTACGAAAACAATGAAATTATGTTATCGTACTACTTGAAATATAGCTTTAACTAGCTATTTTGAATTATGCAACAAAACAGTCACAAGCCTATATCGATATAAAAATTAAGAAAGGAAAATGAGGGATTGCATAATTTTATACTTTTTGCATATAAAAAAGTAAATTATATTATTATCAAAAGATTATATCGATAGGTAATGACAGTTTTTTAATAGATATCCAATTCATTAGTTAATGGATAAACAACATCCATTTTGTTTCGTTTATCAAAATCTATCGCAATTTAACCGTTTACAAAATTATTGTCACTTATTATAAAGGAAATTACTTATAAGATAGTTATTCAATAATCAATTTATGAAAACAATAAACTGTAGGGAAGCGGGATTTGATTGCGATTATACAGTTAGAGGTGAAACTGATGAAGAGGTCATGAAAAATGGAATGGAGCATGCTAAAAAAGATCACAATATGAAAGAGGAAGATATAACTCCTGAAATGCAACAAAAAATAAAAGGACTTATTCGCAGTTCCTAACCATATCTTTTATTATGCTTATGTAATAATATTGTAGTAGATTCTGATAAATGAAAAGAAAGAATTTGTTTAGCTATTATCGGTTCGATAGCAACACGCAGCCATATTAATCCAAAAGAACCTGATTTATGGCAGTTTCATCTTTTTGTATACAACAAGGATATTCTTCAATTTTCTTATTCTTGCAGTATTTCTTATTTGGTTTGTATTTTTAAATCAAGTTTCAAATGGATACAAGATGATTTATTTTAGTATATGTAAAAAAGAAAGGTATTGCTTTAGCCGTTTTCTAAAAGATAAACCTATATAAAAAATAAGTACAATCCATAACCTAAATTTGTGAGATGTTCTACTGTTTCTGATCCCATAAATAAAATGGTCATTCTAAAGCTATAGATCCTTCCTCAAGTTAACAGGGCCTTGTTTTTGTATTATAATAATATATTATTTAATTAAAAGAATATTATATATTAGATAATAAATGTCTGTAACTACCAAATCGATCATCTTGAGAATTCCATCAAAAGTGATATATGGTGCGCTCAAGGATACCAGATTGGAGGAGATTTTTCCAGAGTTTTTTATTGGAATTTCTAAAAGGATTGTACACGAAAATACACTTAGAGAAATAACCTTTAAAACTGTAACTCAAGACAATCAAATAGCAATTTATGAGACGTTCAAATTAAAAATATTTGCAAAATATAAGACCAAGATCGAATATGTTACAAAAACAAATACAGATGAAAAGAGCGTAATGATTGAATCAATAATACAAACACATATTTCAAATGTTTTGTATGCGCTTTTAATGCTGGAAACAGGATATATTAATGGAGTAATAGAAAATAGGAACAAAGAGAAATCTCATTCAGGTATTGTAAAGTAAAATCATAAAATAATGAAATTTTCAAAAGTTTATCGCTTTATAAAATTGATTCCAATGAGAAAATAGTTCAAAAATTAATAATTACAGTTTCTTTTGAATTTATACCAAAAAATAGATATATAAATGTCAAACTTTTATAACTCATAAAAAATAAATGTTCCAATGTATTAGAAAGTTTAAAATAAGAGAAATGGGGAATAGGCATATAATTTTACCTGTTATCCTTTTAGCTATTATATTAACATAAAAGTTATTGCCATTGATTTTAAAATATGAAATTGTATCATATCTATTTTTTTCTAAATGTGGTTATGAAACTAAAATAAATTGAATAAATAAAAATAAATGTATAATTTCTTTGATTTATATTTTGGTATCAAATTCCATATTGAAACGACATACTTATCTTAATTAAATGTAAAAGAAAGATGGTGGTTTCGCAGAATTTCTAAATGATAAACATAAAAAGTACAAGTACCATCTATAACCTATAATTGTCAAGATGATTCATTTCTGGCATTCATAAATAAAATGGTCATTCTAAAGCTATAGGTTTTCCCAAGTTAACAGTTGTATAAATACTCGAATAATCTTTATGTATAGAGAATGTGCTTGTTTAGATTTGTTTATTTTAAAAATGGGGATAATTAAAAAACATAACAATATTTTTGCTGATGAAAACAAGCAGTATTATCCAGTTTACAGAAGAACATACACACAGCATTCTTTACATACCTGTTAACATACCTTGCATACCTATTCTATATAACTTACTTTTACTAGAATGTGATATCAGTTTTTAACCGCATTTCAAAAAGATGTCATAAATAATAAATTATTTTTATCGAACGGTTTATATTGATTTGTTAAAAGATTTTAATTTATTGAAGTTATAATAGACTTTGCAATTTTAAAAATATCTAGCCACATTTCCCAAGTCAATTTTCCTGTATTTGTATTTCTCCTACTTGGATGATAGGATGAAATCAATGTTTTTTCACATTCCAATGGATAAATTTTTTTATGCCCAAACACCAATTTCGTTAAATTGTTTATCTTACAATAGGTATCAAAAGCAAGTTTTCCAAGCGTAATTACAACTTTAGTAGTATTTTCTAATATCTTAATCTCTTCTTGAAGATATTGTGAACAATTTAGTATCTCTGAAGGTAATGGAATGTTTTTTGGTGGTGCACATTTTACTACTGCTGTAACATGTGCACCAGTTAAAATATATCCATCGTTTTTTGAAATACTGGTTGATTTGTTTGCAAATCCTGTTTCAAATAATACTTTAGCTAACCAATCACCAGAGCTATCTCCAGTAAATATTCTACCGGTTCTATTGCCACCATGAGCAGCTGGTGCTAATCCTATAATTAAAAGAGAAGCTTTAGGATCACCGTAACCCGGAATAGGTTTAGCCCAATAGTTTTCATTTATAAATCTTTTTACCTTGATCTGACCAATAAATTTGATATATTCTGATAAACGAGGACATAACTTACATTCAATGACTTTTTCATTTAGTTTATCAAGCATTAATGATTCCATTTAACCATTTAGATAATAATTTGCATATTTCAAATATAGTATATACTATTCAATATATCCAAATTCTCAAACTGAATTATTTTTAAATTTGAGTTGTTCAAATTAAAACTACGATAACAAAAATCCTTATTAGGATATCTCTGTTGATTATAAATACTTTATCTCTACTATTTTAAAAATACATCTGAAAAATTAAAAATTTAGTGGCTATGACCACAGCCGCAGCTGCCACCCACATTACTGCTTTCTTGTCCACTATGACTATGACTTTGTTCTTGACATGTAGGACATTGAGTAACACTATTTTCTGACATGAACATTGAACCACAAGTGGCGCATTTAATTTTTTGAATTCCTTGCATAATGATACTATATTACATTCTTATTAATACTTATTTATTCTTATCTTCTCCTTAACTATTAAATAATAAAAGAAATTGGTTAATGAACTGATTTACTTGGTTATATATAAGAGCGATTTATATGCCATTTAAGATTGATAAAATAAATCGATTTTACAATAAGCGATAAACAAAGTGTTGGAAAGAATAATTTTCATAATTTTAATTCTTAATATTGAGATCAGTGAGCCGAATCTAATTAATAACTGCAAATATTTCTAGATTTTACTCAATATCTATTAGATTTTGCATAATTAAAAACAACTTACACTATCTAGTATGGGTGTATATTGTATCGGTTTTTAGTGATTCTGGTTCATTATTATGCAGTTTACCATACCTGATACCATATCGGTATTTTATCATATTTTCTTAGACTATACCTAAAAACATCTGCAATTATTCTGTACTTTTTTAATCACACAGGATGATATGCTATCTCACTATTATCTTTAGAATGATTTTTGCCATTTCTTTTTCTTCTTTTGAATACTCTTGGTATCTCTTCTTCCTTTACGGAAATGCGGTGATAGTTGTTCTGCAGGAAAATCCTTTTCTACCCAAGGTATTCTAGGTCAACTTTTTTCTCAACATCTTTGGGAATAATATCATAATTCTTTTTATACATATCACAATCCTCTCTACTCTATTTCTTATGACCATCTTTGTGGAAATGAAACCGAGTTGTTAACCCAAAATTGATTTTTGACAACAGTATGCCTTTTCTTTTTGCCGAATAATAGAAAATCTTTCTTTTATTCTGATCAACAGGTCTTGGAATTGATTGTTTGGTATAATCCATAAAAACAAGAAAACTTGGAAAATACTTTTCGACTTCCTCTGGCGTCGTTTTCAACCTTTTTGTTATTTTGCATATTTTCTGTGGAATTGGTACACACTTTCTTATCTATTGCTCAATCTTTTGTATGTCTCTGTAGATGTTGCTCTGATCAGTATCAAAGAGAAAGTCAGCCAAAGTGTAAGTTATGTACAGATGATAATATAATACCAAAATCATGAGAAATCTATCTCTTGTATCTGGATTGATCTATCTTCTTTGTGCACCTGCTTTTCTTTTTCTATGTATATCACCTTTTATATTGAATAATCTTTGTATGTCATGTTTTTTGTATCTCTTTTAGATGTCTCTTTATCATAAATATCATCAAATTTTGTACTGCAAGGCCGGTAAACGATTTAAAAAGCAAATGTGAAATATT
Source organism: Candidatus Nitrosocosmicus sp. (assembly GCA_025934495.1). GTDB lineage: Archaea > Thermoproteota > Nitrososphaeria > Nitrososphaerales > Nitrososphaeraceae > Nitrosocosmicus. Next base: position 5,207 of record JAICXY010000062.1, on the reverse strand, counting down.
TGCAATATTGAAAAAGATTATCTTTCTTAAGTAATACTTAATAAATAAATCATGTTAATAGATTATCCAAATAAATTTTATTTATATAATTTATTCTTTATTCTATAATAAAGACATTAATAACAATTGCGCAAAAATTTTGGAATAAAATAATTTCAATATGGTATTTTGAGTTTAGTAATTGAAATTATATAGTCCTGTATATTAATATCCTTTCTTAACTATATTACAAAAGTTAAGATTTGCATATGCAAAATTGAATTTGAGTACGAGATAGGAAATAAAATGTATTTATACTCTATTCAGAAATAATAAATGTTTAATTTTATATCGGCCTTAATAAGATATAATATAATGTCAGATGATAAGGATTGGATGGATAACAATAAAAATTATGACGCAGATAGTTTATCTAATGTCAAAAAAATTTGGATAGTTGAATGGAACAGCAAATTTGAAAAAACATCTAATGAGGAGAGAACCAATTATAGAGAGGCATTAGAAATTTTCAATGAAAAAGCCAAAGAAGAAAAAGATACAATTTTGTATGAAATTCAAAAATCAATTTCTGATGATAAGATTTTAAAAAAGATACCAATACTTAATACGTCTAGATATGCAGAGAGAAAGAAAAATTCGATTGGTGAAAAAAAAGAACAATTGGTGAAAAATGATGAAGTTAAAAAATCGGGATTAAAAATCAGGTTTATTATATTATTTATAATAATGGTAGCCCTAATAATTGCTATTTATTGGATAAATATTATTATAATTGGCGGAACCCTATTAAATCCTCACATAGTTTATCACATACTAATGAATGATCTGGATGTTGCAACAAATAATATTTTTACCGTTTAATTCTAATTTATTTTACTTTGTTTTAAAATGTATATTTCATTTAATCAATAAAGCTGCAATTTATAAATGCATGCTGTAATCTACAGGAAAAATTCAATAGATCTGTATAAAAGGGATATTTTCCTTTCAAATGATTTTGTGTTTTGCTTGTCCTGTTAACTAAATACATTAATTTATTTATTGTGATATTTCACAAATAGTTAAAGCCAATTCTTTTATGGTTTAATTTATATTTCTTCTTTCTACATGGAAAATAATCATCAAGATTTCTTTTCTGTCTTTAATATATTGAATAGTCCTTTCAAGGCTCTGTTAACTTAAGGTTTTTCTAGAATAGTTAGTTTATTCAAAATATCTATTTCCACTGAATTTCAATAAAATCATGATATTTTGAGCACAATATAATTTAATTTACTAAAATTTGTAAAATTTATTTTATCATTTATAGCAGGTATGATGGGAAAATTCCTTAAGTTATAGCCAATATTGTGCATCAATCTTTTATATTGGTTAATACTTTTGCTTTTTTAATTGTAAAAACGCTAACTAATATTGGAGGATAGACTTGGATTAATATATAAAAGAATACAGCATAGAAAAAAGAATAAAAAATTACTAATTATTATTCTTTCTTTATACCTTCTTTATGTATCCAATGATATACAATATTGTCGGCAGTGACCCAATAAATTTCTGTAGCAGCATCAACAATTATCTCCTTTGTATTATCATCAAATTTTACATTATGTTTATGTAATTCAAGCTCCTCACCAGAACTCAGTCTTATCATTACTTCCCCATTATTTTCTACACTATTTTTTACGGTTTCATAATTTGCCATTATCTTAAATCATTATAACTATCTTTTTAATCTTTATCCAGAATGGTGATTCCCTTTTAACATGCAATACCAAAAATTTATTAAATGATACTCTGGATTAGTTATACAATTTTTAAATATTTTTAGAAAATAATCAACAAAAATATTATAATATAGTTTTTAATGTTTATTTTGAATAATTTTTGTCTTTTAAACATCGGCCTTTTAATTTGTTTCTCTGAAACCTTTGATATAAATAGTTACCAAATACAGAACTATAAATAATACTACCTTTCAAAAATTGTCATATTACTTGGCTATGCTAATAAATCGTGTAATAAATAGTTTCTTCAACTTGATATCAAATTTTTCTGAAATATTACAATATATTAGATTTTTACATAATTAAAAACAATTTATATATCATTATAGTTTCTATATACGTTTCTATTTTAATGGTTAATGTTTTTTAGTTAGTAGGTCTGCAATTGTGTTTGATATCGTGTTGTTATATTTTTTTTCCTCAATTGTTTCTGAATGTATAGCCCATAATCTATGAGTGGTCAAATTATATTCTGACTAAAATTTTATTTGATTTAAAAAAACTTGCATATGCGTTGATATACAAGAGGTTTATTATTGATATGATGAGCAAGTGATGAGTATCAACTCAAATTTGCATTATTAAAGAAATTGAAATAATTTTTTATATCTCTTTAATACTATGATAAGAGATTCTTTTGAGTTTGAACAGAATATCAACCGGTACGCCCGGCCTTGATTCGCTTATGGAAGGAGGTATACCCAAAGGTTTCACTATTATGCTTGTAGGCAACCCTGGAACTGGTAAAACAATCTTATCTTCTCAGTTTATTTATCAAGGTTTATTAGACAATGAGAACGGTTTATATATATCATTTTGTGAAGCTAAAGAACAATTTTATAATAATGCTAATAGGCTTGGAATGAATTTTGAAGAATTTGAAAGACAAAATAAGTTCAAGTTCCTTGATTTTATTTCAATAACAAAAGATGGAATAGAAGAAGTATTTGAAGAAATTTTATCTGCAATTAAACTCATCAAAATCAAAAGATTGGTGTTGGATACTTTCTCAGCATTATCTTTGGCATTTAACGAACGTATTGAAGTACGGAATGCAATTCATTTTTTTCTTGGAAAATTACTGAAAGTAAAAGGCCTGACAAGCATATTAATAATGGAATTGCCATATGGGGAAAAAAGAATAGGTATCCAAGTAGAAGCATCTGCAGTAGATGGAATTTTAGCGCTAGAATTAGGCAATGATAATATCTCACCACTTTATCTTCAGATTTTGAAAATGAGAAGTACTAAAATAGATAGAGAAAAACATGTTTGTAACATAATCGACAATAAAGGATTGATATTATACCCAAAGCAGACTGTAGAGCTAACATTTCCTATATCGGAGGAAAGGATACCTAGTGGAATTCCTAGCTTTGATGAAAAAATTAATGGTAGTGGTGTTAAAGGATTAGTAAGAGGAACATTAACCGGCATTATAGGAACTTCTGGTTCTGCAAAATCCACTTTTGCTTTTCAATTTATTGCCGAAGGCGTAAGAAAATATAATGAAAGCGGGATATTCTGTTCTCTAGAACATTCTGCAGATGAAATAAGAAGGGTGAGGAACGGATTTGGATATAATGTACAAGATCTCGAGAAAAATGGCTTATCTATTTTTGTAACTAATCCTAATAAAGAAAATCCTGATGAATTTATTGTAAATTTGGAAGAAGAAATTAAAAGAACTAAAGCAAAACGCCTGGTTATAGACGGACTCTCTAGTTTTGAATATATCTGTAAAAATGATATGCATATAATTACTAAACGTATTTCGAGTCTTGTACATAAATATCAAATTTCTACGATTATCACAATTCATGCTTTATGTGATAATGAGTCGAATTTATTTACCCTTTTCCAAAACATTATCCTTTTTAAATATGTGGAAGTACGAGGATGCATGAGAAGAATTCTATCATTATTGAAAGTAACTGCTGCCCAACAAGATGAATCGATATTAGAATTTAAAATATCTTCTGAAAGTGGAGGAATAGAGATAGTTGGCCCGCTTGAAAAAGATAATAAATAATGTAACTTGCAACTAAAATTAAATAGAATGATTATGATGAGTCTCATTGAGATAAATAAAAGTAGTATCGATATTATTAAAAGTATTACTAGTAGTAATTTCTAGTATAGAAAAATTCTTGATTAAAATGAAAAATAAAGATAATGGTAATTGCAATCCTACTAATAAGTTTATAGAAATATATGAACAATCAATTATTGAATCTCTTTTAATTTTTGGACACCATTTTGCAGGAATTATATCTTTACATTTAAAAGAAAAATATTCTATTTTACGTTTAGGTGATACTGTATCTAATCCAAGAATTCTCTCGGATGCTATGGAATGTTTAATGGATGCAAGTGCAATAATTATACAAAGGCGAATAATTCGATTAATATATCATAGAATTGGAATTGAACTGCCTTTTTCTTATTATTTTAATTTTGAAGAGAGAATTCTTAATGCAAAAAAAGAGTTTGAAAATAGATGTCCAAATCAACTTGACTGAAGAATACTAAATGGGGGATCAGATATCCATAATTTGTTTTGTTATTATAATTTTGGTCAAGGAAAATATTTCTCATTATTTTCTTTTTTTTTAAATGGCAAATAGAGCCATTCATACTATTCTCTTTTTTAAATGGATTGTTATACTCTTTTATTCTCTTCAGAATAGAATAATAACCTTATAATTTGTTGTGCCGAACAACCTATAAAACTAATGAATCCTAGAAAATATTACTCATACTCATCAAATGCTTTCAATATTCGCCATCTGATAAAAATCAAATAGATGATCACCATCTAGTGTGTAAATTATGTGGATGAATTTTGTATAAATTATTTGAAAATCATTTTTTTCTATTATAAAAAAATACTGATTGCAAAATATTGCAAATACAGTTTACCTCTTAAAATAGATGTATACCTTGATATTTTTAGAATATATTTGAGATTGGTAATATTTAATATACTCTCTAAACCATGCATGAAGGTACAAATATTCAAAAGAATGAAAATCAAATCTTTTGAGTTTATTGTTATAGGGTCTTCCTCGTCTATTGCATATAGTGATAATATCTATTTACAGAAAGAAAAAAAGTTAAACACAGGCAAGCAGGTATCAAAGATTTCACACAAAGTAATAGAATATTTGTTAATTCTATGGAGGACAATTGCAAAAGTAATATCAGAGCAAATAGAAATTGAATTTAGAAAATTTGCTATTACCATTATATATTAGATATGCCTACATTACCTTATCGTAATAGCGAACATTTCTTTGGACAAATTGAGTATCTAAATATATCTGATATACAACTCTCACCTTATAGCTATCGTAATTCAAATGATGTGTCTGTTAAGAATTTATCATATTCCATAAAACAGCATGGTCTTTTGCAGCCTAT
>JAICXY010000050.1 GCA_025934495.1 Candidatus Nitrosocosmicus sp. | reverse complement strand
ATCCTCTTCTGAAGGTAAGTAAACAATAATAAACTCATTCCAATTTCTGATTATTTTATTATATGAATATCATCTTTATAGGATGATGAGGCCAGATCCATGAAATCAAAAGTTCAACAATAGAATCTATCAACAATAGAATCTATCAACAATATCAACAATATTCTGTTATCATGGGATAGAGAAATATTCTTTTACTAATGCTTTTCTAAATCTTCATAACAGATCCATTAGTTAGATAAGATTGGTTGCCATCATCCTTATTTCTGAAACCGTATTATCTCCATCTTTAAGCAAGATTATCTTGTCATGGTAATTAGATTCCTTATCAATCTCATCAATCAAATTATACAAAGTGTTTCTTTCATCATCAGTAATTGGTCTGGGGAAAGTATTATCCTTCATAACATCTACAGAATGGTTAGCTAAAGGTGTTGTGGTATGATGTATAAACAAGCACAATCAGTTTACAGACCAATATACGCATTCTTTACACAACTGTTAACCATCAACATTAAAAAAGACACACCACAGATGATGATGGGCATATCATAATCACAGTGGATAGCACAGGTATCAAGGTTACAGAAAGAGGCAGTGGATTAATGAAAAATGGAACATACAAAATAGGAAAGGATATCTCAAGATCTATGTATCTATAAATATAAAGACAAAGGAAATCCTTGCTATAGCGGTAACAAATGAGAAGGTTCATGATGGAAAAAGGATGAACGAAACTGGTTAACAGCAATGTAAAGAATTACCTATTTGTATTTGTAAAATAATTGTGATTGTTCTCACAAACAAAATAATTGAGATATGATTTATTTAATACCATTATGTAAAAATATCTCAAACAAAAAAACTACAAATATTTTACATTAAACATTATCGATGTATTTACACAACTGTTAACCATGTTTTGGATAATCATTACGAAGATTGAATCAGTCATTGCCGATGGAGCTCATGATACAAATAGAAATTTTTTTAGATATCTTGAAGAGAATGAGATCACGCTAGGAATAAAGGTAAGAAAAAATTCCATTGTTTTACCTAAAAACAACAGGTTAAGGAATAAAGAAGTACGGTTACAGGCTACTAAGGATTTATTGAAATGGAGGAGGAAGAAGAAAAGAAAGTACGGACGGGGAGATGGATGGATGGCTGAGACAAACAACCTTTTCATCTATCAAGAAAATGTTTGGTGAGTATGCATATGTATCTGTTATACGATTTCAAATTGGTGAAGGAGATGATGATAATTGTATCATTGTATAACCTGTTCAGAAGAATATACAGAGGAACAAGAATAAAAGAGATTAGAAGGTAATGAATTATACAACAAAGCAGAAGACAGCTTTATGATCTTTGATTGTTCATCAATTTATTCTTTAATTGCTTTCATTCCACAGTCTGTATAAAAAAGCCTTCCTTTAATATCTTCTTATTCTATATTCTCTTTACCACTATAACTGTAAAACTAGGAAAATAACTCAAATTAATAAAGTATATGCTTGGGATGGTCTGATATGAAAATAAGATAAGATAAGATAAAGAAGAAGAACTTTATTGTGCCACGCCTCATATTTGACCAAATTACAAGATACATTAATAGAAGCATTGGCAAAAACCTTAAAACGGATTTCTCTTATATGCGAATTTAAAAACCCCCTGTCAAAATCCATGACTAGGATGGAGGGGATGGGATTTGAACCCATGACCACCTGCGTGTAAGGCAGGTATCCTAACCAGTCTAGACAACCCCTCCAAAAAATATTTAAAATTGTAATGATCTAATGTTATTAAATGTTTGTTTTAATTTAATTCATCCATAGATTTCTGGGATATTGTTGTTGTGTCTTTTATTCCAGTTTGATGTTTTAATTAAACATCTGCATATAATGAAAACTCGTGCGGATGAGGTCTAATAGTTACATCTTGATGATCCTTTACTTCTTGTAAGATTATCGAATCTATGATTTCGTCATCAAAAATTGGTTTTAGGAATTCTCTATCAATACTAAGCTCTTCATATGCTTCTCGCAGAGTTGCCGGTAATTGCTTGATTCCTAAATCCATTCTACGTTGAGATGTCATTTTAAATATATCTTCGTCTATTGGATCAGTAACTGGCATCTTTTTCTTTATTCCATCTAGACCAGCAGAAATTATTGCAGAAAAAGCTAAATAAGGATTGCAGGAAGGATCTGGAGCTCTGAATTCTATTCTTTTCATGTATGCAAATCTTTCTCCTTTATAATGAGCTGCATTTCTAATAATTGCTGATCTGTTACCAGTACTCCATGCGATGTATACTGGTGCTTCATATCCAGGAACTAATCTTCGGTATGAATTTGTTGTAGGTGCCACTATTGCTGCAAGAGCAGGTGCATGATTTAAAATGCCTGCAGCAAAATATCTGGCTGTTTGAGACATTTCTGCATATGTATCATTGACATCAAAAAATAGATTTTTCTCTTTATCCCATAAACTAACATTAACGTGCATACCTGACCCATTATCTAATGCTATGGGTTTTGGCATCATGGTTGCAATCATGCCATGTTTTTTTGCTATATTTTTTACAATATATTTATAACTTTGAACCGAGTCTGCAGCATTTACTAATGTATCGAATCTGATATCAATTTCACATTGGCCTGCAGTTGCAACCTCATGATGATGTGCATCACAAATGATTCCAAAATTATTACTAAGTACATCTACACATTCATTTCTATATTCCATAAGAGTATCACCAGGGGCACTGGGAAGGTATCCCTCCTTTAGTCTTAGCGCATATCCTACTCCTTCGGTAGACCATGGGGCTTCTTTAGATATTATGTTATAACTTTGAGATCTATATGGTGTCATTGTATTAACTTCTAATTTATCAAAAACAAAAAATTCTACTTCTGGACCCCAAAAGGAGTTGTAATATCCTTGTTCCTTTACATATTTTTGTGCTCTCTTGGCAATGCCTCTGGGGTCTTTTTTATACTGTTCTCTTATTTTTCCTCCATTTAAAATATCACATAAAAGCCGTGCTGTTTTATCTTTTGTTATCCAAGGAATAATAGCATAAGTTGATGGATCTGGTCTTATAATAAGATCGGATTCATGTATATCTGTAAATCCCCTAATTGATGAACCGTCTAATTTTGGCAGCCCATATTCAAAATCCTCTATGTTGAACATATTTGCAGCCATTGTTGTATGATGGAATCTACCAGTTAATCCAGTAAATTGGAGATCGAGAAATTTAATTTCCTCATCCTTCAAGTTCTTCATTGTTTGTTCTGCAGTGAAATTCAAAGTCTCAATCTTTCCATCTATAACTTTATATGGCAATTAAATATTCGATATTATAAAATTAAAACCTCTAATTAAGCTTATCATATTAATATATAACAAGGAAAATACCATGGGATTTGATAATAAAATTGATTTTATAAGTATCGAGGAAGTTTTTAATACTTTAAAAAGAGAGATCCAACTTACTAATGGTCCTCAATCTATTGAACCTAATTTTTATCAAAATATAGCTAATTTGATCTCTAAATTGAAAGAAGATGATATCGAAGAAGAAGATGAAGATAGAGGAGAAGGAGAAAATATAACAACAACAATTAATAGAGAAAAAATAACTGATCAAATTAAAAATAATCTATTGGATTTATTTACTAAATCCGTTACATTGTTATTTATCTATAGATGTAAGAAAACTTTTAACATTAATAAAACAAAAGAAACTTTTGATTATTCTAATTTAACCGATGAAGAAAAATTTGTTTTTTATGGTAATAGGGAAAGGGAGTATAGAATCAACATTGTTTTAGATACTCTTTTAGAGGGAAAACCTAAAACGTTAGAAAAAATAGTCTCCTCAATTAATGAAAATTGTATCATTTTAAGGTTTTTGGATTCGATGGAGCAATTTGTTGGTGTAAACATGAATAAATATGGACCATTTAAAAAAGATGACGTTGCAATTTTACCTTTTGAAAATGCTAGATCAATTATTGAAAATAATAAAGCTATCGAGATTCATACAATCGATTAACTTTTAGTTCGATGAATCTATTTCTTTACTTTTGTTTACTTTTTATCTTTTCCTTCATGTTTTATGTAATATTCTGATAATCTTTTTGAATAACAAATACCGCACAAATATTCTGAAATGTCCCATTCTGGCATAGCAGTATATTTAAAATCTTTAATCTCTTTGCCACATTCTCTACATTTGATTTGGCTTCTCCCTAATCCCATCCTCTCGTAGCAATAAAAATATCAGAAATAAAAATTATGACATTACGATATATGTATATGAGGGATTTTTAAAATTATTTTCCATAAATTAAAAAATTGATATATTTATATAATTTCCTTTTATTTTCGTAAAAGAAATTAATAGGGGGATTTTTATAGAATTGATGTCAATATGAAGTATGATAGTACCGACAGAACAGCATTTTATGCAATTATGGGATTAACAATTTTAACTGGAGTGGTATGCTATTTCCTTTTTGCTGCAGCTACTCCAAAGCCCGGAGTAGTTGACTCAATCTATAGAGTGGATCTTCCGCCACAAACTGCGGCCAGTGCTACAGCAAATAAAACAGCTGCTCCAGCTCCTAGTGGCCCTTCGGTTGCACTATCAATACCCTCTGGTGCATCGACTCAAGGAAATCCCTCGTATAGCCCTGCAACACTATCTATTAAAAAGGGAGATATAGTTACAGTAACAAATAATGATAATGCTCCGCATACAGTAACAAGCGGGTCAAGTGCTACAGATCCCAAAAATGGTAAATTATTTGATTCAGGCCTTATAATGCCTGGAAAATCTGCTAAAGTAAATACTGCAAGTCTGGCCCCTGGGACCTATCCTTTCCATTGTACTGTACATACATTTATGAGTGGAACACTTACCGTTAAAGCCTAAATTTTTTTTCTTTTCTTTAAATTATGATGTGTAAATTTTACTTTTTTTTATTTTTCTCTAAAATTAAGATATTATTTCATTATTATAATGTCCGCAAACAAGTTGAGCCATTGTTTTACATGCTTTAATTTATAATTCTTTATATTTGCGAAGTTTTGACTTTCAATAAATCTTATTTATTTTTATTAATTTAAAAATATTTGAATAAAATTATTATCAACAATAAAATTATTATAACTTTAATGAAGATAATTTAAAATATTTATAAATATAACGGCGTTATTGCGCCTAATATTTATATAATGTATTTTTATTAAAAGATTTATGTCATTTATGAGTATAAAGGATCTATATGTCAATATAGATGATAAAGAAATTCTTAATGGAGTTAATTTAGATGTAGATAAGGGTGAAGTCCATGCCATCATGGGATTAAATGGATCAGGAAAAAGTACATTAGCTAATGTTCTACTGGGTCATCCTCGTTATTCAGTAATCAAAGGAGATATCAAAGTCAATGATGAAAGTATTCTAAAGCTAAAAACTGATGAACGAGCAAAAAAGGGATTGTTTTTAGGATTTCAGTATCCGACTGAAGTATCGGGGGTAGGTTATAGTCATTTTTTACGTAATGCATATAATTTATTAACTAAAAGTCTTGCCGAAGAGCAAAAAAATAGAGAAGTTTTCATAACAGTAAGGGAATTCCATGAATATTTAAAAAAAAATCTAGATAACGTTGGATTAGATCCAAGCTTTTTAAGCAGATATCTTAATGAAGGTTTTTCAGGAGGAGAAAAAAAGAGATCAGAAGTTATGCAAATGTTGGTTTTGAGGCCAAATCTTGCAATTCTTGATGAACCTGATTCTGGGTTGGATATTGATGCCGTAAAAGCAGTTGCAGAAGCTATTAATAAATTGATAGAAACAGGAGCTGGTGTAATCGTTATTACACATTATGCAAGAATATTGCGATTTCTTGCCAAATTGGATAAGATTCATGTGATGTCCAAAGGACGAATTATTAAAACTGCAGGCAGAGAGTTGGCTGAGGAATTGGAAGTCAAAGGTTATTCATGGTTAGGATTAACTGATACTTGAAATAATTTCTTTATTTTTTATTATTATTTACTTAAAACTATTTATTAATTTAAACTGTCAATTAAATCATGGTAGATATAGATGAAAAAGATGCCAATGTTAATAATGATCATGAAATAAATAATTCAAGAAAAAATAATAATGAACTTGATAAAACTAATAATGATGTAAATAATACTACTCCTGTTGTTACCCCGTCTGAAATAAATAAACAAGAACAAGGTGTTAATTCTTCTATAAACGATCAAATCAAAGAAAATAAAGAAAAATTTTTTAGTTTTACTTTTTATAAGGTTGATCCCAAATGGCGCTGGATAAATGAAATAGGTAAAGATGAATCATCGACAGAATTCCTTGAATTACTAAAAACTGCTAATACCAAAATGAAAGTCAAGACTTATTCTACAATTGGTTTAAGACACGATTCTGAATTTATGATATGGACAATTTCGTCATCATTAGAAAATATCCAGGTTTTTTCATCGAAAATATATTCAACAATTTTAGGAAAATATGTCGAGCCTACCAGTACCTTTCTATCTCTGACAAGAAAATCGATTTATTCAAATCAAGTTAAACCGGGATTTGAGCGCGAAAATGAAACACCATTAAAATATTTAGTGGTTTATCCATTTATTAAATCACGAGAATGGTATCTTTTACCCCTTGATAAAAGGAAACAAATGATGGATGAGCATATAAAAGTAGGCAGGAAATATCCGCAGATCCGACGTAATACTACTTATTCATTTGGAATTGGAGATCAGGATTTTATGTTAGCTTTTGAAACCGATGATCTTTTGATGTTTCAAAATCTTATAATGGATTTGCGCGAAACACAACTTAGCAAGTATATTTTAAAAGATTTGCCAATGATTCCATGTGTTTTAAAGAATATGGATGAAATAATAAAGAGTTTAGGATAATGAATTTGGAAAACATTTTTTTCTTTATCTTTAAATTACAAATATTTTAATAACATGTAATTTAACTTAATTTATTGTTTTATATGTTAAATCCTTCTCTTTTATTCGAGGACAATTTATCATTTGAAAAATCCCATTTGCATGCATTATCCGGTTACTCTGGGCTGTCCTCCTCCTCCTCCTCCTCCACAACTTCATCATCAACAACAACAACTAATGCATCGTTCTATTCTTCTTCTTCCTCTTCTTCCTCATCTCAACCCTCATATACATCTGCATCATCTAAAACCGAGTCTATCAATCATGATTTATCTTCATCAATAAAATCATCATCATCATCATCATCTGGTACAAGATCTCAATCAGATTCAAATTATATTGCAGCCTTAAAAGAATGGGCTATTGTGTGTAAAGCGGCAGAGAATGGAAAACAGGTTCTATTATTTAGAAAAGGGGGTATTATGGAATACCGTAATGGCTTTGAACTTAAATATAAAAATTTTTTTCTGTTTCCCACATTCGAACACCAGTCTATAGACTCTATTCAGAATGAATATAAAATAGAATTAGAAAGTTTGGAGAATCAACATAATATAAACAAAGACCAGGATAATTTTAATGTATTAAACCAAAATATTGTAAATATTAATTTATTTGTAGAGGTAGTATATTTTAATGAAATAAATGATATAAATAAATTAGAAAAATTAGAAAAATTTCATATTTGGAATCTTGATTATGTAAAAATGAGATTTAATTATAATCCTAAAAAACCCCTTTATTTGATGTTATTACGAGCATACAAATTAAATGATTCAATTAAAATTCATAATAAGCCAGAGTGGTCTGGTTGTAAATCTTGGATCCAAATTAATCTAGAGGATAACACATTAGAAAACTATGCCACAACTGATTCATTTAACAATTTCGAATATCTGAAATCAATTAGTAATCCTTGTATAGATGATATTACTTTTAATAATATCGCCAAAGAAGTGAGGGATATAATTAAATGAAATACCGTAAACTAGGCAATAGCGGAATTAAAGTTAGCGAAATTGGATTTGGAACTTGGACTTTGGGTTTAGATTGGTGGGGAAAAAAACTTGAAGAAGACGAATCCATCAAGATGTTAAAACATGCTTATGATTTAGGAATTAATTTTTTTGAAACTGCTGATATGTATGGAAAAGGTAAAAGCGAAAAAATATTATCAAAGGCATTTAAAGATATGCGTAATGACGTAATTTATTCTACAAAATGGGGTTATGATATGTACGGCGCTGAACAAATTGGGCATAATGAAATTCCCCAAAAACACAATAACGATTTTTTAAGTTTTGCATTGGCAGAAAGCATGAAACGGCTACAGACCGATTTTATAGATGTCTATAGCTTACATAATCCCAAAATGGACGCCATTAAAAATGATTTATTGTTCGATGAATTGGATAACCTGGTTAAATCTGGAAAAATTAAAAGCCATGGTGTTGCTTTAGGCCCTGCCATAGGATGGAAAGATGAAGGACTATACGCAATTGAAAATAGGAACATTGTTAGTTTACAAACTGTATATAATATTTTAGAGCAAGATCCTGCACGCGAATTTTTTAATGCTATTGATAAAAAAAATAAATCAGTAGGAATAATGGTACGAGTCCCAGACGCCTCAGGTGTTTTGACTGGAAAAGTTAATGAAAGTACTGTTATGGATAAAAATGATCATAGAAGTATTAGAAAAAAAGAATGGATCGTTCGAGCAATGAAAAAAATAGAAAAACTAAAGCCACTTGCTGATTCTCGTGGATGGAATATTACCGAAATAGCTATTAAATATATATTATCTCAAGACCAAGTCTCTGTTGTATTACCAACTGTTACCAGCATTGAAGAAATAGATGTATTCGCTCAATTGTCTGATGGTAATTACTTAAATATGGCTGAGAAAAAAGACATCGAACAAATGTATGAGAATAACTTTTATTTGCCGGATATATTAGCTTAGTATTTTATTTTATTTTATTTTTACATCGTATAAATAAACATTTACAATGTAAAAAGGATAGTGAGGCCCTGTAAAGTTAAGAAAAAGATATCCATTCTTGCATTTCAAATATAAAGTCTAATAATTTTTGGATTTTCTAAGTCTTATTCAACAAATATTGGATTTATTGTAATGGTTATAAATCTCACCGTTTTGTTAGCAATCAATTGGAACCTTGACTTTGCAGAGCCGATATTTTTTATTCAAAATACCTTACGCGTTCTTTTTTAAATTCCCTTGAACTAAATAATATCTTGTAGTTTTCAATTTTAATTACAGATGAAATTTCTTTAGCTATTTTCTCTGCAGCTTCTATTGTTCTCGCATGGATCATACTAAAAAGATTGAATTCCCAATCTGGGTATACGGGACGTCTATAACAATGACTTACTTGTGGAAATGATGCGATCTTTAAACCTTTTTCATCCACTTTATCTTCTGGAATTTTCCAAACTATCATACCATTTGCTGTGAACCCTGCTTGTCTATGTCTTAATATGGCTGCAAATCTTCTCATTATTCCAATATTTTCATATTCTTTAATTTTGTTAAAAAGCTCTGATGAAGAAATTCTTAAATTTTCGGCAATCGTTTTGAAAGGCTCCTTTATTATTTCTATATCTTTTTGTAGTTGCCTGATATATTCCTTGTCCATTCCTGATATTTTTTCACTTTTTGTTTCTAAATTTTTAACATCATCATCAGGATTGGGTTTTTCAGGATCGGCATTTACCATATCCAGTTTTACGCCAATTTTATACATTTTTAGGGTTGGAAGTACTCTATATTTTAAAACTCCATCTAACGCGGCCATTTTGTCAAGATCCGCTTTCATATCTCCATCGGGTGGAATAGCAAGTGTAAACCATACATTATATTCGTGATTTCTTTCGTAATTATGACTCACACCTGGATGTTTATTAATTTCATTAGCAACATTATCTATTTTATTTTTATCTACTGCAAATGCCACCAGCGCACTTTTGTATCCGAGTTTTCTTGTATCAAATATAGCACTTATTTGCCTGATTATTCCAGTATCTTTTAATATTTTTATTCTTTGGATAATTTCATCTTCTGATATTTGGTATTTTTTCGCTAATTCTAAAAAAGGCCTATCAGCCAATGGGAATGCCCATTGAATATCATTTAATATTTGTTTATCTATATTATCTAATTCATGAATTAGCATAATAATATATTTACAAGCTTTTAATTAATTAATAAAAATGTATCCTTATCTTTTATTTATAAACGAATTTTCTAAATTTTTATTAGAATTCTAATAAACAAGTTTAAAAGAGGTTATTATTTTAATAGAAATTACAGGGGGCTATCGTCTAGCTTGGTAGGATACCATCCACTTCTTTGTGGGTATAAGCCCGGGGCGCTGGCGGTCGAGGGTTCGAGTCCCTCTGGCCCCATAATTCTATTACTACTCTATTAGGATTCACAATAAATAAAAGGTGAAAGAAAAATATTGGAAATTCAACAACAGCAAGAACAATATCCTAAAGAAGAAGAAATGATGGATGCCTATTCTATTTTCACATATGGAATAAGGTCACCATTGACTCGTGATTATTATTTAAGGCGTCTTAAGAATTTCTTTAATTATATAGAGTTATTGCCCGATAAAAATATAGACGAAAGATGCAATTATTTTGCAGAGAAGGGAAAAGAGAGTATTAATTCGTATAGAAATACCAGGATAAGAGACTGGCTTTTATAGTTACAGCTTGATTAGTGGCATCATATATAACTCGATGTCATGATCCTGTTACACCACTACCTATTATAACAGAAAAATCATTAAACGAGATAGTGGATAGCCTAATACACATTTAAGACAAACATTTTGTTATTGTCTCTTATAATGAAGTTAATAATTGGATGAAAAGAACGACATTATCAAAATTTAAAAATGTTATAAAGACTGATAAAATTGAAAATAATGCAAAGAATAATAAACAAAATAAAGATGTATTAAAACTTCAAAGCAAAATCAAGTCATTTACCAACAATGAGTTCAATGAGTTTCAAATCAAAAGTAAATTTAATCTAACAATTCAAAAAAAAGAAACACATTGTAACCAACTCTATTTCCAGCACAATAAAACAGATATAAGAAAGAGCACAAAATCACAAATAATTCCGAAATTCTACGTATAATAATAGTTTGAATTAATGACAGAAAATATTACTTATGTACAAAAGTCCTCAAAAAGGAATTATACAAATCCAATATATTGTAAAATTTGTTAATCGATATATCTCCAAAATTGAACTTAAATTGGATTAAAATGAGTAACCATTCTCTAATCATTACAATTTAAATTGTTAAAAATATTTTTATTAAATTGAGTTAATAGAACATTTGAAAAACAATTACACTATGAATTATAAATCAAACTTCAAAAAAATTGAGAATTTATCAATCCTAATTCTTTATCATATGATGAACGGACAAACAAATACTCTTGTCCATTATAACCTTGTTTCTTTTCAAATTTCATAGATTTCATAATAGGAATATTCATACTAAATGTTCTTATTTCACGAAATATTTTTTGCTTTTCATCAATGTTTTTGGTTTGATTTAACATTTTATCTTTTTCCATAATTATATCAAAGTGAGTTTGAGAATACGCTTGTATTGTTAGTATGCCGCTTCTTGTCCTAAGAAGATCAATCATATCTTCTTCAGAAAGTTTTGCCCGATAAATATAATTCAAAATATTCCAAATTCTATTAAATCTTTTTTCAGCTTCGCTACTACTTTTCCAATTCTCATCATAAAATTTATTTGTTAAGTTTATATAATCTAGTTCTGACTGTATGTCAATTAAGTTACTATTTAATAGATCTATTGTTTTTGACATCAAGAAAAAATCATATGGTAAGCTAGCAGTCATTTTATTGTCTTTCCAACCCTTTGGAAGGAAAATTTTAATTATTCCTTCTCCATTATTTCCCTGTAGGCCAAATCTATTAATCCGTCCTGCTCTTTGGACAAGGGAATCAGGATAACAAGCTTCTGTAAATAAAACATCGTAATCAATATCAAGTGAAACTTCGATGACCTGAGTAGTTACTAGTATTTTTGGATACTTGAATATTCTTTTTTCTAAAAGCCGTCTATCCTTAAAAGTAAATCTGCTATGAAGTAACATTAAATCTTCAAGTGAACAGTTTTTATTGGATAACAATTGATTTAGTTTACTGTAAATCTCCTGAGCCCTTGAAACAGTATTTACAACAATCAATATTCTCTTATTTTTATAAAATATCTTAAGAATCTCGTCTAAATTATCATTTATATATTCATTCCTAAATTCTAGATGAGTTCTTTTTCTTTTACTGTATTCTTTCTCAAGGGTATGTTTATCAATCAGTTCTTCTGCATTTAAAAAATAAAGTTCTTTTTTAAGCGCTTGAGGAAAAGTTGCACTCATTATACAGAATTTACAGTTATAATATCTATGAAAATGATTAATCAATGTCTTTATTAAACCAAAAGTTTCAGCATCATAGGCATGGATTTCATCAAAAACAATTAAAGAATTTTTCATCATAAATGATTTTAATGTATATTTTTGATGGTTCATAAGTGCCAATATAAGTTGATCAGGTGTGGTAATATTAAATGGATAAAAAAAGTTTTTATACAGATTTAGGTTTGCATTTGTAGGATTACTTCCTTCTAATTCTAAATAAAGATCAACATTACTAAAATATTCAGATACAGTGCTTAAATCAAGTCCATAGTTTCTATTTTTATCAACCATCCTTTGATACATCGCATTAATTGTGGTTGTAGTTGGAAGAGTATAAAAAATCCTATAAGAAGAATCCAAATTTCCATAAATCCAATATAAAGCTGTTTCTGTTTTTCCAGAACCAGTTGGTAAAGTTATAAAAAGATTATTTTTAATAGACTTTGCTCTCAATTGATAATAATATGGAGATGCAATGAAATCCTTTGGATGAATTTTAGGAATTTCTCGTTGACCGCTAGCCAACCAATCACAATAATTTAAGATACCCTGAATAACGATAAATTTTTCTCTGAATTTTATTTTATCTTTAAGCGAAGTTGGTGAAAAGTTAAATTTAGATTCATTAAACACTTTTTTGCAACTTTTGGTATAACAATTTTCAATTTCCCCGGTAAATTCAATACCTATTTTTAATAGTAACCTTTTTGTTATCTTTTCAAATTCTATTTTATTTTCTATGATTAATGTCTGCGTATCATCTGCAAATGAGTAAAGATCTTTATGAAGTGGCGTATGATGAGATGCTACTGCTAGTATTATTAGACATTGTAAATTCTCAGGCATATTCCTTGTTATTTGTTCAATTACTGGAAGACCGAGCAATGGATGAAAGACTTTAATTTTTCTCCCTATCAAATACTCTTGAAACCTTTTATCTGCCTTTCCTATGTCATGAAATGCAGTGGCAATTTTGACAGATAATATTAGATCTTTATCTTGAATATTGTATTTTAATAATATGTTTTTAGCAAACTCTAGGGTTTTAGAAAGATGATCTTCTAAGGTCTCGGTATACATTCCATTTTCGCTTTTAGCATAATAACTTAAAGTGGAAAAACCTTGTCACCATTAATTTGATAAACATCCAACGGATGCTTAAATTCAATTATACAATTAACAGACATTAATATTCTATGAAAATTTATAGGGCTTCTCCCATTATTATTTAATATATATTTTGTTGGACAAGAAGCAATAAATGGATAAACTGTTAGTAATAGAGGATCTTTTATTTTGGTATTGAATTTTGTATTCACTTTTTTATTTTCATTTAATTTATCTAAGTTAATTAGACTTTCAATTTCATTTGTTTGTATTCTCTTTGCTTCTAATATGTTTGAAATGTTGCTTATGCAAGCAAGACAATCAGATATACCTAGATATGGAACGCGTTTAGGATGATATATTGAATATTGTATCTTTTCAAGGCGCATAAAGTCTTTAGAAAAAGTAAAAATTCTATACAGAGGATTAACTAAAAATTTTCTAGTTCTAGGAGTTTTTGTTCTTTGATTATTTTTTTGGTTTTCAATTATAGCTAGATCTTTTAAATAACCTTTTAATTTAATAACAATACAACCCAATATAATATTTTCACCTAATCTCTCGGTATCTACTTCGTTGTATCCTAAGCAATTCCCTAATAATCCTAAAATTGTGTGAGGAGGAGGTGCAACAAAAGTATTAAAAAAAGAATGAGTAAATGGATCCCTAAAATGAGCTATTTCTGATTCTATATCAAATGAAAATACATACATATAATCATCTAATAAATTTAAAATTTGGAGACATAATTTTATCTTTCAATTTCTTTAAATCAGATACAATAATTTTGTTATCTAATTTCCCATTTAGTCTTTTGGCAACATCATCATAATTTTTTATAAATGATTTATGAGATGCAATATACCCTAATGATATTCGATCACTATGATAGTGAAGGATCTCTTCAAGGGGATCAATCATTAATTCATGTTTATTATCTATTAATAGTTTGTTCCCTACAACTAATGACTTGTCTTTTCTAAAGATTATTGTCATAATTTGTGGTTGAGTATTGGTTAAATAGTTAGATTGTTGGGTTCTTTGCCATAAATTGAATATTGCATCAAAGAAGAACTTTATTCTTTTTTCTTTGATTTCAGATGAGTTATCTTTTAATTTTTCATTTCCCTTTGAATCAAATCCATCATTTATTTTTCCTACTCGATCTAATTCTATAGCCCAAGAACTTCTGAAAATATTAGTTGATATCTCTTTATCAAAGAGAGAATGATCGTCTGAATTTGGTGAAAAACGAACCAAGTTGTCAGTGGCCAGGCCACTATCAAAAATAGATATCATACCATTTGTTTTAATTGGTGCAAGCCTGGATTTTTTCTTTCCAGTTGAGAAGTATCCAAAAAGATCGTCATCTATATATTTTTGCTCATCACATGATGAACTTATTTGCGCATCAATTGTTTTTGGATCTATAGGAGAGAGTTGTAGATCAGGATCATTATTTCTTAATAGTTTGAGAGAATCTTTCCAATATGCCTTTATTGACCATTTTAAAGATGTTCCTGAAACAAATACTCTTGTAGTGCCATCAATTTCAGTAGTTTTCTTTAATTCTGTGAGATTTCCACCGCTATTTCCTGCAGCATTTAAAATAGATCGCTCTGCATTTACCAAGAATGTTACTTCAACAAATGAAAATTTTGCCTCTTTCTCTATATCAGTTAATTCGACCGATGGCATTGAATATAAACAAAAAGTTTAAGATAAAAATCTATTTCTTCTTATTTTGTTTATAATCTTTCTGCTCGAAAATAGCATTAGAAAATCCTATTAGAAAACCTACTTTTACAACTTCAAAATCATTATCAAATAGGGATTTTGAATAAATTGAAACTGATGCTCTAGCTTGCATCAAATTAACAATTGAAAGAAAATCAGAAGGACGTCTAGCACGTCTTAACTCATATATAAACTTCTTTAATCTATTTTGATTGGTTTCTTTTTCTTTGATTTCTAATCCAAGATTATACCCAACATTTGAAGCATCATTAAATATTTCTTTATTCAATGCAAGGATTTCAAGAATAACTGAAATAAATGGTTTAAGATATGGAATATACTTATTTTCGCTAGCTTTTAACATTACAATATTTTCAATTGCTTTCCAATCAAATCTTCGAAATAATAAAAGTCTTCTGATTATTTTTCGTCTAAGAATAAAGTCGCTTTCTTTGCTATTACTTGTTAATAGATTTTTAAATAATATTATAAATGAATTATTATTTTTTGTAACCTTTTTAAATTGATTGAGACCTTTCACAAATGGATAAATATCATCTACAATATCAAACGAATCATAAATATTGAAATAACTGGTTCCACTTCGAGCTCTGTTAAATGAGAACAACAATGCTCCAATATGTTTGCCAAGATCATTTAGTTCTTTTATCTTATTGCTAACGTAATCAATTATTATAGCTAATATATCTTCAGGATAAAATAGCCTACCATAAGAATATTGATTATTATCACCATCCCCTTTTTTATTTACTCCTGGAAAATCAATATTAGTTTGAAATGTAGGTTTTAGTAATAATTGAATAAAACTGTTGTAAAATCTTTTTAAAACATCGTCATCAAATGAAAAAAATAAAATCATAGAATATTGTGAAAAATTATTTTTTCGATTGGATTTAAACAGTATTTTATTATAAGCAGCAAAGCTTATAAGTAAACACTCATTACAAAATAAAGATTTTATTTTACCGTTTGAATAAATATTGGGAAATTTTTCATAATTGGTTACAAATGGATAAATATAAGAAGATAATTCCACAGATCCTTTATTGCCACAATGAATACATCTTGATTTGGATTTTATGTTTTTATTTATAATTTTCTCATAAAATGTCTTTGAGAGGCCTTGGATATTTTTATCTTGAATATTTGGAAATAAAGAAGAAAATAAGGCTTGAGATAGATTTGTATTCTCGCCGTTATTCTGAAATATCGGACTTAATAATTCTTCTAAATTGACTTCATTAGGAATATCCTTATAATCTATAGAAGATAAAGCAACTCTTCCATTTTGCATCCAATATTCTAACACATTTTTGATTTTTCATACAAGAATGAAAACTTTTTCAAAGTATTATATAGGATTTATAAATCCAAAACCCATAGTATTTCTTTCCCCAAATCCTGCATCTATGCCAAAATTAAATAACTCTTTATCTTTTGCCTGGTCAACAAAAAACTCCCAAACAGTTCCTATAATTATATGAGATGTCTTATGAATCAATAGTCTAGTGGAAACTTGTTTTTTAAAAACAAACCATTCGAAGTTCAACGAAGAGTTAGTATGTATACCATAATAATTATAAAATTTTCTTCTAAGATTGTTTTCTAATTGTTTAAGGAAAATTTCAAGAGGAAAAGATTGACGCCAATATATATACTGATATTGTTTATTAATATTTATGCTATAATCTTCTAGTTTTGACCTTGGTATTCTGATGATAACTGGAGTTGAAGTTAAAATATGTTTTACATCCCTATAGTTTAAGGTAAATATATCATATTCCAATATTTTATATGGTTCTTTTCCTAAATACACAAAATCTAGTTTCGAAAGTTTTTGATATAATAATTCGATTAACTCTTCATTAGGCGACGATATAATTAATTTTCTTATATTTTCAGTCCTTTCATTTGTTGAAGAGAACAGGTTCGAATAACAAAACGAAGGAGTCCGAGTCCTAGACTTTTCATAGTTATGAACTAAATGGAAATCAGTATTTTTTAATAGATTATAAATAAATGATTGAATATAATAATTGGTGTTGATTTTATCATCATTGGTAAAAGATTTATCTTGATTTTTTAGGCGGATTAATAATCTCATTGATTTTAAAATTGTTTAATTTGTTAATCTTTTTTAATTTATTTACATTTTATCATTAGTTATGCCAAAACTAAAAGAATTGAAATAAAATTATGATATCAAATTTATTTTAATTATTCAATATAATTGATAGTGTGTTTAATTTTAACAACTAAATTTTAGTTTATGCCTATATAACCCCTGTTAATAATCTGTATTATTTCTTAATGGTTTTTAAATCTATTTTCTAGTGTCAAATTCTATACCTGTTAGGTCAAAAATAGGCGTTCAAAGATGTCGTAAATAACATGAAGATTTCAATCCTATAATAGTTCGATTTGAATATTCGCAATTGCACAAGCTATGCTCCAAGGAGTCGGTTTTCAATCCTATAATAGTTCGATTTAAACATGGCAGAGAAGATACAGTTTACAGGGAAATCATAGCCATTTCAATCCTGTAATAGTTCGATTTGAACGGCAACAGACGGACAATTAGTTGTCATAGATTTTGAATTTCAATCCTATAATAGTTCGATTTAAACCATACAGTGAAACAACACTGACATACCTGACATTTCTTATTTCAATCCTATAATAGTTCGATTTAAACTGTTACAAGTCCTTATGGTTTACCACCACCTATATAATTTCAATCCTATAATAGTTCGATTTAAACTTCCTGTGTTCTTTGCATGGGTGTTCTTGGTACTTCATTTCAATCCTATAATATTTCAATTTAAACGTGAAGGTCCAGGAACCCCTTCAAACCCTCATAACAAATTTCAATCCTATAATAGTTCGATTTAAACCTTCTAAAACACCATATACCCTCAATTCACATACTTCATTTCAATCCTATAATAGTTCGATTTAAACCTAATAAAAAAGGAGTATACAACTCCAATATAGATACATTTCAATCCTATAATAGTTCGATTTAAACGTATATAGATAAAATAAAGAACCAAATTTACAATATATTTCAATCCTATAATAGTTCGATTTAAACATCTTTGTGCTGACATTATTTTATTATTAACAATATATTTCAATCCTATAATAGTTCGATTTAAACTGTGACTTTGTCCAAGCATCTCTGAAAGAAGATATTATTTCAATCCTATAATAGTTCGATTTAAACACAGAATGCAGGACTTGTAGCAATTTCAACTGGTATATTTCAATCCTATAATAGTTCGATTTAAACTAATGACCTGATATCTGGTGTAGGTCTTGTTTCACTTGCATTTCAATCCTATAATAGTTCGATTTAAACATAGTTAAATATACTTTGACGGTATAAATAATAGTAATTTCAATCCTATAATAGTTCGATTTAAACCCCCCCAGCGACTCCTCTTTTCATGTTCAACATTTTGGGTTATATCAAAGAGGAACTGGTCAACCTCAGGTTTGAATGGTTATTTATAAATGCATAAGAATTTAAATTTTATTATAATGATTTGCAATAATCAAATAAATCAATTACAAACCGTAAGTTATAAACCTATGAATAAAAATAATGGGTAAAGTAAAAGGAAATGATATAATTTTTATAATTATCAAATCGTAAGGGAAACTTATTAAATTATTATTATAATAGAACCCTTTACTAGGAATTTAATTCCTCTTATATCTAACTCCATGAATTTACACAACTAATAACACGGACGTATAACCGTTAGAAAAGTTTAATTGGTTTCTTCAATATTACCATAAATGAAACCTATTTTAGTAGTAATAGCACTGTGGAAACCTCTGGCCCCATATTCTATTACTACTTTATTAGGATTCACAATAAATAAAAGGTTAAAGAAAAATATTGGAATTTCAACAACAGCAATATCAATATTTTAAAGAAGAAGAGACGATGGATGCCTATTCTATTTTCACATATGGAGTAAGATCACCATTGACCCGTGATTATTATCTAAGACGCCTGAAAAGTTTCTTTAATTATATGGAGTTATTGACTGAAAGAAATATTACTGAAAGATGCAATTATTTTGCAGAAAAGGGAAAAGAGAATCCGCAGTGAGCATTTAACAATATTATAAAGTTTTTACAATTCCAGAAGGAACGTGTTCAGTAAGATGAATTATCGGTGCCAAGCTTAAGAATTTTAAGGCAATCGAGTTATTCTGTGAAATGGCAGATATCCCAATATCTGAAGAAAAACTCCTAATTTACCAAAAAGTAAGACGTTATGTCGATGATTGGGCCCTAGACATTTAATAGATACAAAAAAATAATTGAATATCCAGATAGACGAATTAAAGCTATTATATATGCCATGGCCTGCTCTGTTGCATGATTATTTTAATCGTTATTTGTTAACGTTTTGTTGGTAGAATTATGATGGATACAGTGAAAATTAGTCTATTTTGCTCCTAAATGGAGTATACCTTTAACTAATTTTTCGAATCATGCAACAAAGCACACCATGGCCTCTTCTGGCATCAGATTAGGCGCTTGGGATCATCTTAGGCGGGATCATATTAAACCAATTGAGAATGGGGAAAAACAATTGCGAAAATGATTGTTTATGCAGGAGATGAAGAAGAATATTTTCTTTTATCAGTTTCTAGTCTTATAATGAATTAAAGAAATTAATCTCCATACCTAATCAGAATAGTGCTTTTTACAAATCATCTAAATGAGTGAAGTGTAATCTGCCTACATACTAGTAGTATCTACATGTATGCATAACTTTGAACCCTTTAACTAAACTAATAAAATAAATTATTAATAAAAACACAATTTTACTTTTGACTTTTCTAAAACATAATAAAAAATAATATCAATGTTTTAATTATAATACTAAAATTTAATTTATTAATCTAAAACTGCTAATGATTATTCCAAATCGATGAACCAAAACTCTTATTGATATCTAATTTATTATCTGCAACTAAATGCAGAAGAAAGCAATGTTAGATAAACTAGATTTGAAAATCATAGGTTTGCTTTCCAGGGATTGCAGAATTTCTTATAGAAACATGGCTTCAATTGTTAATCTAACACCCAATGCTGCAAAGGCAAGAGTAAGTAAAATGATTTCTAATGGTATAATAAAAAATTTTATAGTGAGTGCAAATCCCGCATTATTTGGATATGAAATAGAATGTTCAATAACTATTCAAAATATCGGCAGAAAAATTAAAGAAGAGCATATTGTAAACAAGCTAAATCTTGTGGGAGATGTATTAGTATATGCCAAACAACTAGGAGAATCTTCTATTTATATTCTTGCACTAAAAGACGTAGCAGAAGATAGGATTAGAATAGTGCATGACCTGATAAAGCCTGCAGTTGTAGAGAAAACTATATTTACAAATTACCGTCTTCCTGCTATCAAGATACAGATCTCAGATTTAAAAATTATAAAAAGTCTATTATCAAATCCTAGAATGCAAATTGAAGAAATTGCTAGAGAATCATCATTATCGACAAGAACTGTGGCAAGATGGTTTGAAAGAGTGAAAAAAAACCACTTTCTAGAATTTTCTACTATACGAGATATGTCCTCGTTGCAGCTGATTGGCTATATTGAATTTGCATTAATAATAGATGTAGATAAGAAATTTCATCAGAACGTTATTGATACAATTTCTTATGAAATGGATGAATATCTATTATTTATCTCAAATATATACCAGGATAACGTTATCTTTGCAGTATTTTTTTGTGCTAATATTCCTACATTAGATTTGATATTAACAAAATTACGATCTTACAAAGGGGTTCAAAAAATAGCTTTATTCATAACAACTAGATTAGCATTTTATCAAGACTGGTTAAAAAGAGAGATTAATAAAAGATTGAGTCAAATTATTAGATAAAACTGATTACATTGTTAAAATATTAATACATATTTTGATAATAGAAAAACCCGTATAATTAAATTGATAACCATATAGTAAAGTGTCTCCCTTTTCTCTTGATGGATATTCTGATTTATGAATTTAATCTTTAAAGAAAATGAAGTTAAAAAAGAAAGATTAGTTCAAATCTCAAATTGGTCTATTTTGTAATTGGTAGCCTTAGGGTTATTTTTACTTATTACAGATATTTAGAAATAAAATCAAAATAACAGCAGCAGGAAAGAGATTATTATCGAATTTAAATATATAAAAGAGATATTTTTTTGAGTATCGTTATATGACCACTACATATCTAAAAAGTTAAATTTTCTAAATAGGATATTGTCTATTTTGTCTATTTTATGTATTGCAAAGTATCATTTCAGACAATATTTGAAAACTTTGTCAGATTGATGCAGTTTAGCTTGTGCTAGGCCTAAATAGAATGTTGTATATGATATATTAAATGACAAAACTCGATACTATGACTAATTCACCTTCCAATCTTAAGTATTATTTTATTGCTGCTGCCATTGCAACTGCTATAGCAGGTATAGTTCATCTTTATATGCCATTAATAGCTCATTCTCAAATGTTTCATAATATACCTAATGTAACATTTTTCTTGGGATCTGGAATTGCTCAATTATTCTGGGTAATTCCCATGATAAGAAGATGGGGCAAAGTTTGGTATTATGTAGGAATTGCAGGAAACATTGCATTTATTCTTTTATACATAGTAACAAGATTTCCAGGAAATCCTGTAAATGGGAGAGGTGGAGATGTTGATATGGTAGACCTGACATGCGAATTTGCACAGATTGCCTATATAGCAATAACATCAATAATAATTGCAAAAGAAAATAAATCAAAAGTACTAGTCAAAAGAAATATAGAATAAAAGAAATCCCTACCCTTTTTTTAACAGGGAATTTTTTCAATATTATGAGTTTCCGCGATCGGTAAATCCAATACAAAATCAGAGAACTTAAGTCTGGGCAAGATTTGGCATGGATAAACCTGTACCTTTTAAAATAAAAAGTATGAAATTATCTACTAACATATCTAATAATATTATGGTAAAAATCCGTCTATTACTGAAATATAAGGTTTTAATAAAGATTTGGTAATTAAGAATTGAGGCAAAGTACTAAAAGCGCAACTTTCCAGTCGCCAACGATTTGAAGATATGGGATATAAAACAAATCTGTTTAAATTAGTTCTTGGTTAACAAGGGTAAGTGGAATTTGTCCATGCGATATTCTCTCTATGTTTATTATTATTATTTTTGTTATTGTGTCAATGGCTTCAGTAGTCCATCCGGCAATATGTGGAGTTAGTATAAAATTATCTAGACCTAACAACTTTTCATTTGTAGCTGCAGGTTCGTCCCAATAAACATCAAATGCAGCCCCTGCTATTTCTTTATTGCTTAGAGCTGAAAACAATGCCTCTTTGTCTACAATATGTGCCCTTGCAACATTTATCAAATATGCTGATGCTTTCATCATTCTTAATTCCTTGATTCCGATCATTCCTTCTGTTTCATTAGTAAGGGGAGTATGAATTGAAATTATGTCGGATTTAGCTAATATATCTAAAAGTTTTTCTGTACCATTTATACTATCCACAAAGTATTTCTTGTTGCTTCCTTCTGTTTTTGTAAATGGATGCTTTGTTATTGCTTCTACTTTCATACCAAATGCTTTTGCTCTTTTTGCTACTTCTATTCCTGTCACTCCCAAACCAATAATCGCAAGTGTCTTTCCATGTATTTCTGTACCAGGATAATATTGTATCCTCGAAGTTAATATGCTTGAAATATTACTACCATCCTCATTGGTTCCACTTTTAATGTTCTTTGCTAAATATAACATAAGAAAGAATGCATGCTCTGCCACAGAAATTGCATTGGCCATGGGAACATTTGCAACATAAATTCCTTTCATTGTACAAGCTTTTACATCAATACTATCTACTCCAATACCAGATTGCTGTACAAGTTTTAAGTTCGGACAAAAATCTAAAATTGATTTATCTATATTATCAAAACCATTTACAATTATGTTTGCATCTGTGAGTTGAGGTTTTAGTGGTTTTTTATAATCTATAAACTCAATATCAAGCCCTATTTTATTCATTTTTTTAGTTAAAGATTCCATGAATACATTATTTTTAATCAATCCCTTAATTTTCAATGCCATACTTATTACTTTCTTCTATGTTTTTGTTTATCTGCTTCAGTAAATTAAGATGCTGTTAAAGGATAGGTAAAATGGTATTTTATTTTACTATTTATTATCTTTATTCAAACTTTTTATTGATTTTATGTAAAACAAAATGGTATTTTTGGCTCTATAGTTAATAAAAAATTCTTTCAATAACTGTTACTTGTAAAGACCAACCAAACATTAAATTTGATTGCATCAATAAAATTTTGTCTATTTTACCATAATTATTTTCATAAATCTAAAATCATATTCTTTTTTCATATACAATTTCCATTAAAAACTAACTTTATAGAGTCGTATTTCTTTATATTATATTTAATGTTTCTTGAAATATAATTATGTATGTCTGTATGTAGATAAATTAAAATATTTTTATTCTAAATCCTTAAAAGATATAAATAAATAAAAGTAAGTAAAAAAAATTATTACATTGCAATAATGATGATATTTCATAACTAAAACGAGTGATTTAGTCAAAGGCGGTCATATCTAAACCTCGCTATTTATAAAAAAAGAATCAGCATAAATAATCAATTTACTCATAAAACAATTATTAATTTGATATATTCTTTTGACCATTAATTTTGGTTGGAATAACTTTAACAAGTAATTCTCCTTCAATTGCATTTCTTTTTCCATACTCTAAAGATAATTCTTTTCCCATATACCTTTCTGAAATTTTCGTAGTCCATATGAGAAGATCCTCTGGTTGAGAGAATACCTTTGCGCTTCCATTGACTAAGACAAACGAAAAAGGTGGTGCCTGATCATCTACACATATGCTAATTCTCGAATCGCGAATCAAGTTTTTTGCTTTTACAGATTTAAAGTATGTTGTAAAAGTGATATAGTTATTCTCATCTAATATATACCAAATTGGTGTTATATGTGATGAACCATCTTTGTTTATTGTACCTAATTTGCCAGTAAATGTTCCTTTCATAAGAAACCTATTAATTTCATCTGGATTCATTTTTTCCATTATTTAACCTATTGAAAATCTTTTTAATATTTTTATTTAATTATTTTTTATACCTTGAATTTTATGGTCTTCAAATAAAAATAACAATCAGTTTGTTTGAAATTATTTTATTAAATTGTATCGAATATTAATAATTGTAGGTATGTTAAAAAGGCTCTGTTAATTTAAGACATTATTTCTTTATTATGCTCATAAACAAACAACTTGAGCCATTGTCTTATATGATGTAATTTACATTTGTTCTTCTTACAAGGAAAGTAATTATCAAAGCTTTCAGTTCTATCTTTTATGT
>JAICXY010000040.1 GCA_025934495.1 Candidatus Nitrosocosmicus sp. | reverse complement strand
TACAATTCAAACGTTCCCATAGGTAATGAACTTTTAATTGAAAGTCTTAAAACATATGTATTAAAATTTGAAAAAGATAATAGAAATAACAAATTAAAGCTTATGGTAGAGGACAGAATAAATCGATTTGATTTATCATTTGATAGACCTGTCAAAGATAAGAATCGCGATGATATAATTTATGCAGAGGGAGAAAAAGGAATGTTGGCTAAAGGTCCAAATTTTAGAATGCAAGTAATTGATGCTCTGTTGTATAACTATATATCATCAACTTATTTCTATCCGATTTATGTCATTCTTCTAAACATGTTGTACAGAGATACTTTTAAAATCATCTCTTTTACCATGTTTTGATATTTTATTGCAGATACATATTCTCCATAGGTTCTCTTTATAGAGGAAAAAACCGTTTCAGCCATCCATCTGTGTCCATATTTTCTTTTCTTCTTCCATTTTAACAGATCTTTAATCTGAGAATAAACTTCTCTATTTCTCAAACTATTGTTTTTGAGAGAGATGATCGAGTTTCTCCTAACCTTGATTGCAGGTAGGATCTTATTCTTTTGAAGAAATTTGAAATTCTCATTACTATCGTATGAACCATCACCTAATGCTGATTTGATTTTAATATCTCTATTGCCGTTTCTTTTTAAAATATGTTCAATCAACTTTTGCATAACCTGTCTATCATGCACTTTCTCATCTGTAACTTCTAAAGCGAGTATTTCTTTGGTATTGACATCTACTGCAACGTGAATCTTTAGGTAACCTTTATTCTTAACATTCCATTTTTCTTGCATCCATTGACCTCTGTTTGTTACCCTTATGCCAGTACTATCTATTGCAATGATTATATCTTTATCATATTCATCATCATATGACCGCTTGGTTGAGATCTCCAATTTGTTTACTCTTCTACAGATTTGCGAATAAGTTGGATGATCAGGGAGGTTCTTTCCAGTGGCTTTTATGATACCTTCTGTTTGTCTATATGGTAAATGAAAATATATTCTCATGTAACCAATAACAAGGATAAAGGAGTCAGGAAAAGAATATGGTTTTCCTTTCTTGTTTTCATTCCATCCTTTTTATCTCTGAATCCCATATATCAAGAAAATCATATGAGAAAAGAATTTCACCACGCCTTACAAGTAAATTGTTATATGAAGGCCAATCAATCACAGATAACTAATTATCTCAATCCCAGCTAAATAGATTGAGTTATGCAACAAAGCAATATATCTATATACTTTAGAACAAAAGATTCAATCTTGATATGAGGAACTATTTGTTAAGAAGTTGATGTGATATTCATATAAATTTCATTTTGCATAACTTACTATTTAGATGGGACTAAAGTATTCTGTCCTTTGTGATTCATTGGCATTCATTTAACCGATATCTAAGACATAGAGTGATTCTCTTTGTATATGATTCTCTGATATATGAGATAACAATCTTAAAAAATGGTGATATGTGTATGCAAAAAAAAGAAAGATATAATTAATTTTGGTTATAATAAAGAAGACTAGATCATAGTTTGAATAGAACTTGTCTTATACTATTTGATTGTTAGTTCTTTCTTGTCTTCTTTAATATTAATAAACTAAAATTCTTTACAAATTGTTAAACCATACTTTGACAAAGAACCATACTGTGGGAATCCCTACATTTTCATCAGGAAATCCTGTACTAGATTTTTTCTATATATTGTTTAATGGTATCTCAGAAATACCTTTGATCAGTTCTCCAGTAACTGGCATTTTTATTCTTGTAGGAGTATTGATTGCTTCTCGGAAAGCTGGTATGATGATGGCATTATCTGGTTTGATTGGAGCTGCAGTTGGTATGTTGTTAGGTGCAAATTACAGCAATGTGGCTTTTGGTTTATTTGGTTTTAATTCTATATTAACTGGAATGGCTTTCTGGTCAGGACCTTTTGTGAAAGTAAACAGAGCTACTCTATTAATTTCCATATTCGGAGCTGCAATTACAGCAGTTACATGGATGGCATTTTCACATTTTATGGGGGATATATTTAGTCCGGATCTTAGAGGAGGAATAGCAAATTCTGTTGCTATCCCTGGATTTACATCAGCCTTCTGCTTTACAACTTGGGCAATGATGTATGCAAGCAAACGTTATGGTCACGATATATGGCCAGAGCTTCCACAATCATCAAGAGCTGAAACAATAGCAGGCAGTGAAAACCCTGTGCAAATAAATGAGGAGAACTTTAAATGGACTGCAAAAGAATTTATCAAAGCAACTTTAAAAGGTGTATCTCAAATTACCTTTGTAGAAAATTGGAAGACTGGTGTATTCTGGATTATAGGATTGACATTAGCTTTTGAACTAGCTCCATTTATCGCTGGCATTCAAAATAGGCCTTGGTATACTAATGCATACACTTCACAATGGAATCCCTATTCGTCGTTATATCTTGCTGGTCTCATGGCCTTTATAGGATCTGCAATAGGAACATCTTTATCGATATTGATGAAATTACCAATTCAGGAAAGTAGGATCGGCTTACATGGATTTAACCAAGTACTTGTTATGATTGCATTAACTAGCTTTTTACCATTAACTTGGCAATCATTCCTAATGGCCGTACTTGCCACTGTGGTTTGTTCTGTAGTAGTAATGCCAGCTCTACAGCGTTTCTTTGGGCAATGGGGTCTTCCTGCAGTAACTGGGCCTTTCGTATTTACTGCATGGGTATGGTTAATTGCAA
The DNA here is from genome assembly GCA_025934495.1 of Candidatus Nitrosocosmicus sp. Taxonomy (GTDB): domain Archaea; phylum Thermoproteota; class Nitrososphaeria; order Nitrososphaerales; family Nitrososphaeraceae; genus Nitrosocosmicus. Next base: position 26,930 of record JAICXY010000040.1, on the reverse strand, counting down.
TATATGGGTTCTCCAATATTCCTGCAGGTATAGGATGGTCTAGACCTTGAAGTTAATTGATTATACATTTTTTTTAGTATAAATCAATACAAAGTCTGAACCAATTAATTGCATTATGAATAGTTCATTTTTGTGTATTGTTTTTAATTATATTATTATTACTTGGTATTAGTAGTGGAATTATATTATAGTATGTCTGAATTTGAAAATTCTGTAAAAAACCTTAAAAATAGCATAGAAACTTCAGAAACACAAAAAATTCAATCTTTTTATCATTTATGTAAAAAGTACAATATCGAGCCTATTGTATTAAGACTTTGCGGTGATATCAAAAATCGATTAATTCGTACTAGTTATTCTATTACATTCACAACAACAAGGGTTATTATTTCAAAAAAGAGTAATTTACGAAATATAATGGATATTGGTTATGTTGCAGGACTAGGACCCTATTTGTATTACCTTGTATCGGATAAAGTGAAACTCGATGATATAAAATTAAAAAATTCATTTATTCAAAAATTGTCAATTGATTCTAGTTCAACAAATGAATTTTATATAGAATATGATGATGTCGATAAACTTGTATTGTATCACGGAATTGAAACGTTAAGAACAAATATGCTTGGTTCTTTGGTAATTGATAATGTTGTAAAGATATTTATTCATAAAAAAAATTCATACGAGTTTATTATATCTGCGAGAAAAAATGGTGATTATGAAAAGATATTTTATTGGTTAAATAGAGTCTTACCCATTAAAGTGGAAAAAGAATGATTAAATATAATATTTAGTCGATGTCTACTTAATAATATAATAAATTTATTATAATATGATTTATATAAATTATTATTTTGAATTTTAAAATAATTCAATTCTGTTTTTAAATTTAATTAAAATGATGTTAGTCCCAAGGGAGATTGAAAAAATGATGATATGGACTGCAGCACAAATCGCAGAGGGGAGAAAACAACGAGGAGTAAAATTAAATTATCCTGAATCAATAGCCTATATATCTAATTTTGTAGTTGAAGGAGCACGCGAAGGAAAAACAGTTGCTGAATTGATGATGTCTGCAAGAAATATTTTGACAAAGGCAGATGTTATGGACGGTGTATCCGAAATGATTCACACTGTTCAGGTGGAAGTCACATTTCCGGATGGAACAAAACTTGTAACAGTCCACGATCCAGTTCAATAGTAGGTTATGTAAAATGATTATTAACAAATTAAACTATAAAGGAGGCTGTATTATTATACAATGATACCTGGAGAATATATTTTATCTAAAGGCGATGTTTTGTGTAATGGCAACAGAAAAACTATAAAGGTTACTGTAAAGAATACTGGTGATAGACCATGCCAAATCGGTTCACATACACATTTTTTTGAGATCAATAAGGCTCTTGATTTTCCTAGAGAGGATACATTTGGTTTTAGATTGAATATTCCAGCTGGAACCTCTGTACGGTTTGAGCCTGGTGATACTAAAGAAGTAGAATTATGTGAATTAGGCGGTTCTCGTGTTTGTTATGGATTTAATGGCTTAACTATGGGTAGTATGAAATCTGCAAATATAAAAAAATCTGCTTTTAAAAAGGCAAAATTTGCTGGATTTAAAGGAATGAGTAATACTTAGTAGGTTATGTAAAATGGTATTAAAACTAACTAAAAAGCAATATTCTGATTTGTATGGTGCAACTTCTGGTGATAAAATCCGTTTGGCCGATACTGATATTTTTATTGAAATTGAAAAGGATCTGTTAAATCATGGTGATGAATGCGTTTTTGGAGGTGGTAAAACTTTAAGAGATGGATTAGCTCAAACTTCTGGTGTTACTAATGCAAACGGTGCTTTAGACTTTGTTATAACCAATGCCGTTGTGCTTGATCCAATTATTGGTATTGTGAAAGGTGATATAGGAATAAAAGATGGAAAAATTGCTGGAATTGGAAAAGCTGGCAATCCTTTAGTAATGGATGATGTAGATAGAAACCTGATTGTTTCTGCTTGTACCGAAGCTACTGCAGGTGAACACACAATATGTACACCAGGGCACTTTGACACTCATATCCACATGATTTCCCCACAGCAGTATATCGATGGAATAAGCAATGGTATCTGTAATATGATAGGTGGTGGTACTGGTCCTGCCGATGGAACTAATGCTACAACGTGTACACCAGGCACTTTTAACATTAGCAGAATGTTAGAAGCTGTAGAAGATATCCCAGTTAACTGGGGATTTCTGGGAAAAGGTAACGATTCTCATCCATCATTAGCTACTCAAATGGAACAAATCGAAGCAGGAGCATGTGGACTTAAAGATCATGAAGATTGGGGTACTACTGCTACTGTTTTAGATGCATCATTACGTGCCGCTGATTTAACTGATACTCAGGTTGCAATACACACCGATTCCATAAATGAATGTGGATATCTTGAAGATACAATAAATGCTATTGATGGAAGAGTTGTACATAGTTATCATACAGAAGGAGCAGGAGGTGGTCATGCACCTGATATTATTGCTATAGCTTCTGAACAAAATGTATTGCCATCCTCAACCAATCCAACTAGACCCTTCACAGTAAATACTGTTGATGAACATTTGGATATGTTGATGTTTTGTCATCACCTAAATCCAGCTGTTGCCGAAGATGTGGCTTTTGCCGATTCTAGAATTCGTGCTGAAACAATTGCTGCTGAAGATGTATTTCATGATGAAGGAATTTTGAGTATGTATTCTTCCGACAGTCAAGCTATGGGTAGAATCGGCGAGGTTGTAATTCGTGCATGGCAAACTGCTGATAAAATGAAAAAAATGAAAGGAAAATTAAAAGAAGAAACAGGAGATAATGATAATTTGAGGGCCAAACGATATATTGCAAAAACCACTATTAATCCTGCAATTACTCATGGAATATCTGAATATCTTGGCTCACTTGAAGTAGGAAAATATGCCGATATAGTTATGTATAATACTGCCTTCTTTGGTGCCAAACCAAAAATGGTTTTCAAAGGTGGCTTTATTTCATGGTCTATAATGGGTGATCCAAATGCGTCCCTTCCTACACCGGAGCCCGTTTATTACAGGCCAATGTTTGGTGCAATGGGCCGGGCAGTCAAAAAAACTTCATTTACATTTATGTCCAAAAAGTCTATAGAATTAGGGGTCCCTCAAAAATTAGGATTGGAAAAAACTACATTAGCTGTTAAAAATTGCAGAAATATTGGTAAGAAAGATATGATTTGGAATGATAAAACACCTGAAATCACAGTTGATCCTGAAACATATGAAGTAAAAGTAGATGGAAAAATTGCAACAGTAGATCCAGCAAAGGAATTAAGTCTTGCACAAAGATATTTCATGGGCTAGCTTTACTATTCTAATTAAATATGGAAACATTATCCCATATTTTTTGTTCTGATATATTTATCTTTTAGGACTTTTGTTTTAACTTATTATGTCATCGCCTCAAAATTATGGAGTTTGGAAACCGATCGCAGAAAATGTTGAATTTAATGCACTAGAGTCAAATTCTAATGCTGTGATGGCAGTAGCTGATACAGTGAGGACTACCCTTGGACCAAAAGGGTTGGACAAACTTTTAATTGACCAATCCTTGAATAGACATGTTTCTAATGATGGTGTAACAATTCTTTTATCTCTGAGGGCGATTCATCCTGTTGCAAAAATGATTGTAGAAATTGCTGAGAGACAGGAACAAAAAGTAGGAGATGGCACTACTACTGCAGTTATTTTGGCTGCTGAAATGATTAAAGAAGGAAAAAGATTAATTCGTGAGTTAGCTGTTCATCCTACAAAAGTTGTTGAAGGTATAGAAAGTGGAGTGAAATATTCTTGTGATTTGTTAAAAAAAAGTGCGAAAAAAATTAATTTAGATGATATAGAATTGGAACAAATTGTGAAAACAAGTCTGTCCTCGAAATTAGATGGGAATATATTACATAAAATGGTTGTTTCTGCTTTAAGATGCGCGGGTAAGGATGCAATTTATGGTGACAAATATGATTTTGATAAATCGATAAAGGCAATTAGACGGGTTGATATTGATGATAAAATTGTTAATGGGGTTGTTTTGGAGAGAAGGCGACTGGATCCAGAATTACCTATCCAAGTAAATAATGCAAAAATTTTAATATTAAGATTAGATTTAAAACCTGTAAAAGAATCTTGGATAAAAGAAAATAGTAAATATCAAGATATTCTCACAATGGAAAATGACAGATTAGAAAAATCAAAGAAAATCGTTGATGCAATCCTTGAAACTGGGGCAAATACTCTTTTTATTGCATCACCTGAAGTAGATCAAATAATTGAAGATTTATTAGTATCAAAAGGCATTTTTGCAGTCCATATTTCGAACGAAGAAATAGACTATTTGTCTAGATATACTGGAGCTAAACCCATACGAACTTTGGGTGATTTAAAGAATAAAGATATCCTTGGTACTTGTAAAAAAATATATGAAGATGAAGACATTGGCATAATTTATTTAGAGGATGGATTGGGAAAAAAAATTATTACTATTCTAATTTCTGGTTCTACTAAAGAAACATCCTTAGAACGATGGAGATCAACGATTGATGGCATAAATGCTGCAGAAGCTGCATTAAACTATGGGGTAGTTGCAGGTGGTGGTGCAGCAGAATTACATATTATTGAAAAAATTAAACAGCTTAAACTTAAAGGACTGGAACAGGTTGGTCTTGAAGTTGTTACATCCGCACTGGAAAGTATTATGCGACAGATATTAACAAATGCTGGATATAATGGACTTGAAAAAGTGATGAATGCCAAAGCATCTCCTGAGGGTTATGGCGTTGATATAGATACTGGTGAGATCGTTGATATGATAGCAAAAGGTGTTTTAGATCCTGTCTTGGTTAAAACAATGGCTTTACAGGCCTCTGGTGAAATGGCAAAATCCGTTTTAAGAATAGACAAAAATCTCGCGGCTGACGATCTTCAACCACAAGCAGTTGCTGATTCTAGAAGGTAATTGCAATGAAAATTCGTCATTGTGTTGAAAAATCCAATGTTGAAAATTCTTTGTTGGTTAGAGATCCACTAAAAATAAGGCATGCTATTGTAAAATTCGGAAGAATATCGTCGTTGTCAGGCTTGATAGATCCAAAATCCCATCTTAATTTGGATTATCCTCTTCATTTGGTTAAAAATTGTATAATCTCTGAAAAATTTGAATTAGATTCTACAATTGAAATATCAAATGGTGGTTTCATATTTGCTATAGTTAATCCTAATAGTTATCAGCATTATGGTAAATACGATTATACTCAAAATTTGCAAAATATGATTGAATCTGTAAAAAAATTAAGAAATATGAATGTAAATACCACCACCAATATCGATGAACATAAAATTAAATCTTCGTATACTTGTACTCCAGATAAAGTAAATAATAATACAGCTAAAATTGATTAATGAAATTGTTTTTATTACTAAGATGAAACTATGTGATATCTTATGTTAACAGTAACAACTATTTTAGGGAATATAAAAAAAGATCCACTATTAAATCAAAAATATGAAGAATCGGTTCAAAAAAACCTTGTTGAAACTGTAATGATTCAAAGATCAGAATCAGAAAAAGTCAGGATGAGAAAAATTTCGGACAAAGGTACCGATATAGGATTTATTTTACCTTCTAGAACTCGACTTAAAGACCAAGATGTAGTATTTTTAGATGATACTAAAATGATATTGGTGAAATTGTATCCTGAACTCGTAGCAGTATTGAGTTTTAAGATTCATTCTTCTTATGAACAGGGCGAGCAAAATTACTTTGATTTGATAAACATTGCAATTAAAATCGGTCATACTATTGGTAATTTACATAGGCCATTAAAATTAGAGGAAAATAAAATCATTTTTCCAATTCAAACTATAGATGAAATTGATCTTTTTAAAAGACTTTTATCCAATTTAAAGGATTATTTTATTATATCTTCTGATAAAATGATCTTTGAACCTGATCAGGGATTTGATGTACATGAGCATTAAAATGGGTGATAATTCTATATCTATTGACGATGTTAGTTTTTTACAACTATCTGATTCTTTTTTCCCTACCGGATTGTATGCCACTTCAAATGGTTTAGAGCTATTATTTTACAGTAAAAATAAAAAATTAACCTATGCTGATATTTTTGATTTTATAACAGCATATTTAATACAACAAATAGGACCGACTGATTGCTCTATCATTGGTAATGTATATGATTGTATTCAAAAAAATGATTGTTTAAAACTGCTAGAATTAGATAGCATGTATTATTATATGCGATTGATCGAAGAAACCAGATCTGCTTCTACAAGATCCGGGATCCAACTATTAAGATGTATATCTTCATTTATTGATGACAACGAAATTGTAAACTTTTATTTACAAAATATTAAAGATGGATGTGCAAAAGGTGTTTATCCTGTGTCTTTTGCATTATCTTGCAATGCTATGAATATAAAAAAAGAGAGATCTGGTTTAATGTTGATGTATGGTTTTACTATTAGTATAGTTGGAGCGGCATTACGTTTGGGTATTCTTCAACATTACGATGGGCAGCGAATTATCCATGAAATAAAACCTGTAATTTTATCAAATGTAATAAAGAATATTAATAGATCTTCTTCTAGCATATGGCAGTTTATTCCACAATTGGATATAATTCAAATTCATCACGAACAGATGGATTCCAAAATGTTTATTACATAAATTTTATCTAATTTTCTGTGTCACTTTCACGAATTCCTCGCATTGGAATAGGTGGACCAGTGGGTTCAGGAAAAACAATGTTAATCGAACAAATTGTTCCTATTTTAAAGAACAAAGGATATGATGTTGGCATTATATCTAATGATGTTGTATCAAAAGAAGATGCTGAAAGAATGCGGAAAAATCTTGCTACTGAAAAAGGATTGATGTCTGAAGACCTAGTTATTGGTATTGCAACTGGAGGCTGCCCCCATACTGCTGTGAGAGAGGATCCATCAATTAATATATCAGTTGTAGAAGAAATGGAGATCAAACATCCAAATCTTGATTTAATAATTATTGAAAGCGGTGGCGATAATATCACAACTACCTTTAGCCCTGCACTAGCTGATTATTTTATTTATATGATAGATGTTTCTAGTGGTGATAAATATCCAAGAAAGCGTGGACTTGGAATAGAAACATGTGATCTCTTGGTAATTAATAAAATTGATATTGCTCCATATATAGGGGCTGACCTTGGTATCATGGAAAGAGATGCAAAGCATATACGACAGGATAAACCTTTTGTCTTTGTTAATAGTAAGACAGGTCAAGGGGTAAAAGAGACAACAAATTATATTGTTAGAGATTTATTGTTTAATGCTCTTCCAAAATCTAAAATAAATATTTGATATTATAACGGTAATTTTAATGAGTATTTATGATCTTTCTTTTTGTACGCCAAAAGATATTCCAGATGAAATTTTAGAATATGATGAACAATTGGAACAACTATCTGTTGGAGCATCTGGTAAACTTGGTATTTTACAACTAAATTTAGAAAAGGATAAGTATAATAATAAAACCTCTATAAAGAACCAATTTTATAGAGTTCCTTTGTGTATTAAACGTGCTCTATATCTTGAAGAAACCTGCCCTGAAATGGCATATATTTACATTATCTCACCATCTGGTGGAATATTGCAAGGAGATAGGTATAGGACCGATATCACACTTAAAAATTGCGCCAAATCCCATATAACTACTCAAAGTGCAACAAGAATTTATAAAATGGATAAAAATTTTGGAACTCAAATAATAAATTTAGATGTAGACGATGATTGTTATCTGGAATATATTCCCGATCAAATAATACCATTTAAAAATTCTAAATACTATCAAGTTTCTAATATAAAAGTTCATGATCGTGCTACATGTGTATATTCTGAAATATTAACACCAGGAAGAGTTGCTAGTAATGAATCTTTTAGATATGATATTTGTTATATGAAAGTAAAAGCTGTAAATCATTTAAATAAAATACGTTTTATTGATATCGCAAAACTTGAACCTAAAAAAGAGAACATTAAATCTTTTGGTATTATGAATAATTACGATATATTAGGAAATATTTATATTCTGTCACCCAAAGATCAACTAACTAATATTAAGAATGAAATAAATATCCTTTTAAATAGTTTAAATGGTGTTATAGGAGGTTGTACAAGATTGCCAGATGAAAGCGGTTTACTGGTTCGATTACTTGGTCCATTTGTTTTTAATATTAGAAATATAATATATTCAATCATTGAAATAATTAGAAAAAAAATTCTAAATGTTTCATTTAGTGGAATGAGAAAAAATTAGTATTTATTGTTTTTTTTAAATAATAAATATTGTTTAATAATTAAAAATTATTCTCTATTAAAATTTTAAAATAGTGGATTGATTTTCTTTACATTCTAAACAATGAATCTATTTATAGATATTATTTTGATAATTTTTCCAGACTTTTAAAAAATGTGAATCCCGCAAAAGTCATTCCAGCCAAGACCTGTGAAAAGAAATCATTTTCATATAAATTAACTGATATATTTTTTCCACCTGTTTTTAATGACTTCATATATGTATTTTTAGTAAATTCATCAATCATTTTTGCTATATCTCCGCTTACTACGTAGTTGTTTAATAAACCCACATATTCATTATTTCCTACGGATAAAATCTGAGCCTTTATTTCATAATCAAATTTTTCCTTTGGTACAACTTTGTTAATATAATATTCGGAAATATAATCTGCTAAATACCGTGCTTGTCTTACTGCAATTTGTGCTAAAGGTGGATATAATGCTCCTTTCGAATTTTTCATTGCTGCTATATCTCCTATAGAATAGATATTTTCATATTGATTGGTCTTGCAGTATTCATCAACTATTATTCTTCCATCATTTGTTTTTTCAATCGTGGGTTCAATGTCTATATTAAATCCCCTTACTCCTGCTGTCCAAATAATTAATGATGATTTAATTTCTAAACCATCTTTTAGAAATAGTATATTTTCGTCCACTCTTTCAACAAGTGAATTATGAAAAATTCTTATACCTTTTTTCTTTAAAATGTCTTCGACCTTGTTTTTGATTTTGAGGTCCCATCCATAAAGTATTGTTGAAGTGGCTTCAATGATATTTACTTTAATATTATCTTTATTTTTTGATAAATTTATCATTTCTGCCAAAGCACTGCCGAGGCTTATCCCTGTAGCGCCTGCTCCTACAATTACAATATTGTTTTTTACCTCTTCTTTGATTATTTCTGAAATATGATTATAGATAATTGAAGCATCGTATATAGATCTGAGAGGCAGGGTGTATTTGTCTGCTCCTGGAATATTGAAATATTTTGTAGAAGATCCTAAACAAATTATTAATTCATCATATTCTATTTCTTCAGAATCTAACACTATTGTCTTCTTGTCTGGTAATATTTTTTTTACATTTGATTGAATAAATTTTATTTTTTTTCCATAAATTAATGATGATATTGGAATTTTTAATTGCTCGGATGTCCTAAAACCTGAAGCAACCAGATGAATCTCTTGCATTAGTTGATGATAATCATTTCTGTCTATCAGTATTATTTCAGCTATATCTTTTAATTTGGAGGAAAGATTTGTACAAAGAAAGATTCCTGCATAACCTGCACCAACAACCACAATTTTACTCACCATTTTAAATCATTTTTTCCCACGATTTTTTATCTCTTTCTTTTTGTTGCTATTTTTTTTAATTTAACTTTTTTTAATATGTATTCTATAGATAAAAATGAGATTATTGAAACGGTCATGCTTGGTATTGTTGAGCCTATATTCAAACTTTGAACGTGAATTGGTGAAATAGGTGAAATAATAAAATAGGTTAAACTTCCTATAAAGAAAGAAGAAAAGGCAGAAATTTTAAACTTGGCACATTTATCATAAAATAAATCAATAGATATCTTTCCTCTTTTTATTATATAATAATCGATTAATACTATGGCAAATATTGGAGTAAACAATGCTCCTATTATGAGTAGGAACGATTCGTATTGATTTATGGGTATTATATTTGATAGTATACAACTTACCGCCGTAAATATTATTACAAGGTATTTATAATTAATTTTATTAAAAATATTTTTAAAAGACATTGCAGATGAAAATATATCTGCAAAAACATTGTCTATTTCATCAACAATTAATATCAAGAGAATAAATCCATAAAAGAAAGTTTGAATAGCAAATAATATTTTAAAAACATCATTTATTCCTAATAATACCCCAATTAAATAAAAAAGAGTGTTGGTTATAGAAAATCCAATAAATGTACCTAGAAAAGCATTTTTACTATTTTGGGAAAATCTATTATAATCTGCCACCAGAGGCAGCCATGATAATGGCATAACAATGACCAAATCTAGAGAGTTAAAAAAATCAAAGTTATTGTTATTGGTAGATATTAAATTAGTGTAGTGATGACCACTAAAAAATATTAAATTTATTAGCATTATTATTGTTGAACCATATACAATCCAAACAGCAAATTTGTTGAGCCATTGTTTTATAATACCAAGTGGGCCTGAAACACCAAAAATAATAGTGATTATTCCAAAGATGATAGACCAAATATAAAAGTTAATGTATCCTTGAGTAAAAATACTGGCAGCCTTTGATAATATTGTTATTTCAAATGTGGCCCAACCTATTAATTGTAAAACATTGAGAATAGTAAGTAGGTAAGATCCATAGATTCCAAAGGATGGTCTCATACTTACTATGGAAGGAATTGAATGATCACTGCCGATTTTCCCTGCTAACCCTAATAGAATGGAGCCTACAACAGATCCTAGTATTATTACAAATAATGCACCTAAAATATTTGAAGTATAAATGAAAGATCCTGCAGATATTACTAATAATCCTACTCCTAGACTGGACCAAATAACAAAAAAATCTTTTCCAGTTAATATTTTATTTTTTTCATTTATGGGGTCTATTCCTATATCTGAATGATGTTTTGGAAATTCCATTACTATCTTTCATTCTGCGTTTACTTTAGATAGAATAAATTTTTTTTTAAATCTGTATTTTATTACATGATTATATTATTGTTATTTGTTAACGTTCTGTCGGTAGAATTATAAAAGAAACAGTGAAAATTAGATCAGATTATCATTGTCCAACTGGAGTATAGTTTTAACTACCTAACTAACTACTGTTTTTCGAATCATGCAACAAAGCATAAATTTGAACATTATTTGCCAAAAGACTGTAAATTCCATAAATTTAAATTTGTTTTTATACATGTCTTTACATATAATGTCCTTTGGAGTAGATACACTTGGCGGCCTAATAGAGAAACTAAAACAATTGGTTAATGAAACTCAAGATCAATATGAATCTTTTTTTGATAATACTCAGTTATTTAAACAAGGTAAAATGGATAACAAAGAATATTTTACAAAGATGGGAGAATATCTTGTATCGTCTTCAGCGTTAAATTTTCTTACAAGTCGTATTATTCTTGAAATAAAAACTGTTCTTGATAAAGGTGTATCAAGAAAAAGTTCTGGTGGTGATTCTTCTCCAATTTCCATGCCACCTCCTGGAATTGGTGCTGGTGGTGGTGGTAGTAGTAGTGGTGGTTTTGGAATTGATAGTTTTGTTAATTCCGGAGGTCCTGCTAATTCCTTAAAAAAGGACTATGATTTACCTAAACCACAAGAGGCTGCTCCTTCTTTTAAACCTGTTGATATTATTATTCCAAAGCCAGATTCCGATACAAATAAAGAGCGAAAAAATTGTATTGCTTGTACTGCATCAATTCCAAAACAGGCAAAATTCTGTAATAAATGTGGTAATTCCCAATAATTAATATACGCTTCTTTTTCTTATTTTAAAATTATGAAGATCTTTAACGGGCGCTTAGCCACTGAAGATTATATGTCAAGTCATTCTCTAACTTTTTCTACACCTGAAATGACTTTAAAAAAATTTGCGTTATGGTTAGGCGAGCATGTAAACGATCCTAAAACAAATACTACTGTACCTCGTCTAATTTCTTATATAGAAGATAGAATTGAAACTCGTCAATCCTCACAGAGCTCTGCTGACAAATCTGATTTTCTTCCCGATGTAGACGAAACTTTTAAACCTACTGGAGCCATATCAACTCTATTTGGAGAAAAACCTCCTGATACCTTTCCTTCTACTTCTATAATGGAAAAAAAATATTGTATCAATTGTGGTACCCTTGTCAAACAATCTTCTAAATTCTGTAATAAATGTGGATCTACACAAGAATAAGTTAAATATTTATAAAATAGTATTTGTTCATCTTTTACGATCTTTTTCAATTTATGGCGAATTTATAAGTCAAATCAATAATCAAATGTAAAAAAAATAAAGTTTTCGGCCATAAACATGTTTAGTTCTCTTGATAAACCCATTACAATGATTTCTTACGAGTTCGATAATGACTCAACTACACTAATTCGGGAGCCAACTTTGAGTTTCACCATTTAAACCTGTAAAAATTCCTAACTTTTTTCCCTTTTGTAAAAGTCCTCTTAGGCTTGTACTTTCCCATTTTCTTAAAATATGGTCTTAAAATGGAAATACAAACTATGGCATATACTAATATGAAGGTGTTCTATTTCTTGTATAGACAAAATATATTCGACAGATCGAGTTATAGATTTTACAAATGAACAAGTCGATTATATTATATTATGAGTATATATGAAAGTTAAATAATGACACGGGTTTTTTCATATTTATTTTTATTTATATCATTATGGATAGGTTTAGCTACTGTTTTATCCCATATAGTTTTCATCTATGGTTTTAATTATTCGTTTTATTATATAATCTGGATATCTACTTTTTTGTTTTCTTTATCTATTTTTATAAGACCTATTTTATCTACACGTAAATCACTCAGAGAAAGATTTTCCAAGAGCGTGTCTTGGCCACATTTTGTTAAATTGATAAATGGTCTTTCATGGGCACTGCCTTTTGTCTTTATCCCTTTATTTCAGAAAGATTATCCATTTTTATTGCTTACTGGTATATCTGCAGGCAATATATCTACTTTTATTTTTCTCAGACGATATTCTCACATTACTAATATCGAGCAAATAGTTACAGGAGTAGTATTGCTTTCTTCATTAATTGGCATAATAATTTTATATTATGGTTATTCATTAAATTATGAGGCACTTTTAATTACTTCTCGAATTTTCATATCTTTATCTTATGGAATTGGTGGTATTGTTGGATATATTAAAAATAAGTAATACATGTTTGTTGTAGAATTTGCTCTTAGCGAATATCAAGCCAATTAATCATTCTAACCAATAGGTTTCAAAATCCATCTTTATTATATATGGAATATATTCTTCTTTTATTATCAGAATCCGGACAATGTGATGATATAGTATAATAAAATTATTATAAAACAAGCATAATTTTTTTAGATGTTCTTCTTAATGATAAACCTGAAAAATAAAAATATAAATATGAATAAAAATATGGAGCATAACCAATAAACCTAAGAAAATGTTCTTTTATTTCTTGACTACACAAATGAAATAGAACACCTTCAAGATGTAACTTGAGCCTTAATACCAATATACTAAATATTTATGATAAAAGAATCAATCTCGATAGGAAGAACTATTAGCAATAGATAATATTTATGAAATAGTAATAATGTTTTAGAAATAAATATATAGTCACGTTTACATAAGTGAATTTTTTCTAATTATTATATTTGATAAATAAACCTAGTCCATTAAATGATTATACAGAAGCTGTTTGTATTTTTAGTGGTGGCATAGATTCTGTTAGTACTGCTTCATATCTAAAAAAATTGGGACTAGATTTATATTTAATTTCTTTTAATTACGGTCAAAAGGCTTCCATTGAGTTAAATATTGCAAAAAAATTTTCTACATTATTAAAAAGTAAAGAGCATAAAATAATTGATATATCTTTTTTAAAAACATTATATGGTAATACTAATGTTTTAACCAATTCCAAATCTAAAATACCTGATACTTTTGATTATAGTATTGTAGTTCCATTACGCAATACTATTTTTATTACTCTTGCTTCAGTATGGGCAATATCATTGAAGGTTCCATTAATAGTGTATGGCGCTCATGCTGGAGATAAAAAATATCCTGATTGTCGCCCTGCATTTGTTAAATCTTTGGAAAGTACATTGACCATATCTGAAAAAGATGGAATAAAAATGGGATTACAAAAAAAATTAAATATTTGGTCCCCTGCCATGGATAATCTGGATAAAACTAAATTACTCTTAATCGGATATGACGCTTTAGGCGATAAACTTTTTCAATCTTGGAGCTGTTATCTTGGAAATAATATCAACAAAAAAAGCAAATTTAAATTTCATTGTGGTAAATGCGAGTCTTGTATAAATCGAAAAAAAGCAATAACCAAATCCGGTTTAAAAGACAAAACTAATTATGTTATAATCTAAAAACCAATTCTTATTGTTTAAAATTTGTTTTATATTTACTTAATTACTTGCAAGAATTTAATCATTATATAACGATTTTCATAGTTATGTAACAAAGTAGAATAACGAACAAATGAAAATTAAAGCATATAGTAGAAAAATGATTAAATCTTTTTGTAGACTTATACTAAATAATTAATAAATGTGTGTAAGTAGCACTATAAAAGATGTATAAATTAATCAATTACTTTCAATCCACCTTAAAAAAGGGGTGAAAGTATTAAATGGCAACATTTCAGGTTTTTCACAGTTATAGCTCAGCATGACCATTCTATCCAATAACAGATCATTTAATCTTTCATCTATTTGATTTTTTTTTATAGGATCAAAAATTTCAAAAAAACATTTTTGATTATAATAGGCAATATGCTGAGAATAACATGACATAAGAATAGATGGATCTCGTATAATTCTCTCATTTATTTCGGATTCATTAGATGGAGGATTATTTTGAGATTCGATATAAATTTGTAATATTCGTCTTTGATAATTTTCCTTAATTGAGGTGATGTTTGATTTTGTAATTGTTTTAGAAAGAAATATTTCTCTTTTTATTTGATCAATTGATCTTCTTACCAGATCTTTGACAGAAAAAATATCTAATTGTGTTTTAACACCAAAATTTTTTCCAAATAAAAAAAATATTCCCATAATTTCATCTTTGTTAACAAATGGAAAATTCAAACTTCCATCAAGAAATTTTGAAACTCTCTTGCAGATATCAAAAGGTAAAAATATTCCCATGTAAGAATCAGATATAACAGTCAATACAAAAAGATAAAATCAAATGTTATTTCAAGATTTAATTTTTTTAAATTTATAGTCAACTAGAATTTTTAAAAAGAGGTAAAACATTATGCTTTTGAGTAAAATCCCGGTTTTCTTTCATAGATTTGACCATCATTCATTGCCTTTTTAATGAATGATTTTGCATCTGATTCTGTGAATTTGCCAGTTTTTTCAAGCTCCACTATAAACGTATTTTCTTCAACATCGTTTTTGTCTTCTCCCGATAAGCTTGAGAATATTTCCATGAAAAGTTTTAATCTGGATATTTCGCTGAAGGGTTTGCCATGCAAAACACCTAAATCAACTTTACCTGTATTGACATCAACACCAGCAGTCTCTAACATTCTCTGGATAAGAAATATAGATCTTTCTGCATCCTCTTTTTCAACTTTATCCTTTAATAGCAATCGTGCACGAGCAGTTGAAAGCCTAATGAGTCCTTCTAATTGTCTAGGTGTAACAGTAATCATGCTATCAGAATCAACATTTCTCATTTTCATATAATAATCTCGAATAAGTGAAACAGCTTCGCGAGTCAACTCTGGTTCAACTAATTGCTTTGCAAATGCCAAATATTTACTGAACAAATCTATATTAATTGCGGTTTGAGATGTTTTCTGAACATCTTTATGAATTTCTAAAATATGACTAGCTATTTTGCTATCCTTTTCTTTTTCCGGGATATCTCTTATAACATATACAATGTCAAATCTTGTTAAAAGAGGAATTGGAAGGTTTACGTTTTCCGTGATATTTTTATATGGATCATATTTTCCATACATGGGATTAGCTGCAGACAGTATGGAAGTTCTTGCATTTAATGTTGCTACTATACCACCTTTGGCAACAGAGCAAGTTTGTTGCTCCATAACTTCGTGTAAAGCAGAGCGATCTTCAGCTTTTATCTTATCAAACTCATCTATGCAAACTAACCCCTGATCGCCTAGAACTACAGCTCCTGCTTCTAACATCATTATTCCAGACTTGTCCCTTATAACTGCGGCTGTAAGTCCAGCAGCAGTGGAACCTCGACCAGAAGTATATAAACCTCTGGGGGCAATTTTTGCTGCAAATTTAAGCATTTCAGATTTTGCAGTTCCAGGGTCTCCAACTAAAAGTATGTTAATATCTCCTCTTCTTGCGGATCCATCGTCGAGTTTTTTGTTAATTGAACCCACGATCAAAAGTAATATAGATTCTTTAATTACTTCATGTCCATATATATGGGCAGCAAACGATGAAATTAATTTTTCATAAATATCAGGTTTTTTAGACATTGTAAGTATTTGTCGTTCATCTTCTGCACTAATCGAGATTCGTTCAACAGATCTTGTTTTCTTGTCTCCCGCACGGCCACCAAGGTATTCGATATTATTTCCTTCCATTCTAAGCTTAAACAAAGAAGTTTTTATTTGAGATCCAGAATTCCCAGAAATAAAAGATGATTCTTGGTCTATTCTAACAATACCTGTTAACATTATTCTATCACCTGGTCTACACTGATCAACTAAATCGCCTAAAATAGTGACTTCTATGTAATGAGGAAGTTGTCCTGCAGGAAGGTCCTCTGGTAATTCTTGAAGTCTTACTAGTTGAAAATCAATAAATAAGCTGTTTTCTATATCCATTTCCAATTCTTTTTCGGAACAATTAAGGCATCTTTGTGGTTTTTTTAAAGCTAATCCTTTTAATTGAGAAAAATTGATCTGGTTGCAATTAAGGCATCGGTAGGCAATTTTTTTTCCGAATGGTTTAACTTCTGAAGAACGTACTACCATTCCAGAGACACCCAATAATTTATTTATTACATCCGCATTGATATCGCGCAATCCTTTTTGGACTGCATAATTACCTATTCTAACTCGAATATGGTCTCGGATTTCCTCGGCATATTCTGGATGAATTTCCGATAGAATCGAAACAACTGCTTCATTAAAAGCAGTAAGCATTTCATCAGGATTATGTGTGATATCTTTTGCAAGGATGGGATTGAAGCCATCAAAATCAATGTAGTCTATGGCTACAAATGTAGATGAAGTTGCTATCATATTATTAATTTTATCAAAATATTTATAATTGCCTGCCCGATCTTTAAAAGATCTTAAAAAAGATTCCAAATCGTTAGATAATGCAGACAATGTTTGTTGCTGTTGTTCTTGAATATTGGAAGAATTATGAGTGGCATCATTACTCAAGTTTTAACACCAATTTTTTAAAATTAAAAGTCATTTCATAAAAAGTTTCATACAGTAATTTTTCTTCTAAAGAGAGTTTTTCTTCTATTTCTGGAACCAAAGGAGACGATGCAGAAAGTTTTACTATTTTTTGTATTCTTGATGCAATAAAAGGATTTAATGATACAATTAGTGATTCTCGTTCTCTTTCATCAATACTGCGAAGATAATTATTTGTACGAACATAAAAATCGGGATCAATTGCAGACAATGCATGAGCGGAGGAAATCCTTTCTCGGTTTAAGGCTCTTTTAACATAAGATAAATTATCTTCATCATGTATTTCGATTAATCCTTCTTTGTTTAAAATTATAGAAATCCATCTTGGAACGGATGTCATATCACCTTCTTTTGCACTTATAAATACAAAGGGGTGTATTTGAATTTCTACATCCTTTAGGTAAATTACCCTCACATCTTTAAGCAAATAATCTAAATTTGAAAAGATATAAAGAATTGAAATATCATCTAGATCTTGAAATAATTTATTTGTATTAGGATCCAACAACGAATTCATTATTTAATTAGTATGATTGGTTAATAAAATTATTAAATATAA
Source organism: Candidatus Nitrosocosmicus sp. (assembly GCA_025934495.1). Classification (GTDB taxonomy): domain Archaea; phylum Thermoproteota; class Nitrososphaeria; order Nitrososphaerales; family Nitrososphaeraceae; genus Nitrosocosmicus. The sequence continues at coordinate 8,745 of JAICXY010000040.1, read as the reverse complement.
CGAAATTTTTTGTCCAAAATTAAATAATTTTAAATTGGAAAAAAAACAATTTCTTAACGATGCAGAAGAAACAACAGAAGGAGAATAATATTTCAGACATTATGTGGGTAGAAAAATATAGACCTAAGAATTTGGATCAAATAATCAATCAAAAAGAAATTATCAAAGGGTTAAAAAACTTGTTAAATAAACCAAATGAAATACCGCACCTTTTATTTACAGGTGCTGCGGGGATAGGAAAAACTACAACTGCAATATGCCTTGCAAGGGAAATATTAGGAGATAATTGGAAGCGAGATACACTTGAACTAAATGCATCTGATGAAAGAGGAATCAAAATGGTACGCGAAAGAGTAAAAGAATTTGCATCTATTATGAAGATCTCAATGAATAATCAAATGGAAAATGAAAGACCATTTAAAATCATTATTCTAGATGAGGCTGATGAAATGACATCGGAAGCACAAACAGCTTTAAGGAGAATTATAGAAGATAGCTCAAAAACTACAAGATTTATTTTTATATGTAACTATCTTTCCCACATTATAGAGCCCATTCAAAGCAGATGTGTTGTTTTTCGCTTTTCAAAGGTACCTGCTGAGGAGGTGGTTAAATATCTAATGAATATTTGCAAAAATGAAGAAATAAAATTTGATGAAAAAGCTCTTTATAAAATATATGAACATACAAATGGGGATCTAAGAAATTCGATAAATATTTTACAAGCCGCCTCAACAAGTGGCGATATAAATATATTAAAAGTTCAAAATGCAATAGGGATTTCAGGAAAAAGCAAAATAGCAGATGTAATAAAATTGGCTCTTGATTCAAAGTTTAATGAATCAAGATTGAGGTTACTGGAATTATTGTATGTTTACGGGGTATCGGAAACGGACTTTTTAAAATATGCCAATGAAGAAATTTATAATCTAGATATTAAAGATCCATCTGAAATTTCTTCGATTATCGCAGAATATGATTATAGGTTAGCAAATGGTGCACATTCAGAAATTCAATTGACTGCCTTCCTAGCACAATTAGGAAAATTAGGTATAAAAAATAATAGACCTCGCTAAAATTCTTCTTCAAATTCGTCGCCACTTTCTTCTTCGGTTACTTCATCGAAATCTTCTTCAAATTCTTCCCGTTCTTCAGCAGTTTTATATGGAATATCAGCCTCGCCCAAATTTCCACATACAGGACATTTAAATTCGATTGTTTGACCCTCAAGATCTAGCAAAAACTCTTTGGTGAAAACTTCATCACAATTTGAACATACCAGAGTAGTTTGAATATTTTCTTGGCTGAATTTATGAGACTGTACCCGGAACATCGTGTTAGCCATACTTATTTTACCTATAGGAATCGGTCTTTATTATAAGCCTTATCTTTTCTATTTATTAAATAAAATATACTCTAATTTCAAGAATTTACATGATTGTGGATTACCAGGTACCACCTTCTGTGGAAAATGTGTTTCCCATTCATCTAAAATGTCTGATAGACTGCTTTGCCACTGCTCTGTTGCATGATTCTTAAAATCTTATTTCAATATCTATTTTAATTAAATTGATATCATTTTGTTATATAATAGATCTCGAATAATTAGAAACTATAAACACCATGACTATGGATTGAGTTAGTTCTGATTTAGTTATGCCCATCTAGTAATCTATAGTTTATCAATCCCGATACTAAATCAGATACCTTGTTATACTTTCTTCTTAATTTATTTCTAAATACATCTGCAAGTATTTTGTATTTTTTCAATCTACAGATAGTATATGCTCTCTATCTTTATCCTCTTTGTGAAAGAGATTTTATTATACTCTTTTTCTTCTTGTGAAGTTTAGATTTCGCTTCTTTCTATTAGGCATGGATGATAATTGCTCTGGGAAATCCTTTTCTATTCCGATATCCAAAGTCAAATACATTAACAACCACTTTGGGAGTTACAGGATGATTCTCTTTATATACTCGATATATAGTCATGCCTTTTCTTCCTTTCTTATGATTTGTTTTATGAATGGTACAACCACGATGATTGTTAACCATAAGCAGTGTCTTTATAGTCATGCCTTTTCTTCTTTCCAGAATAGTATTCCTTTTTTCTTTTATTATCTGCAGGCCGTGGAGAATATTCTGTTCTGTACAATCTATGAAGGACAGACAGCCTGGAAAATATCGTTCAACTTCCTCTGGCGTCGTTTTCAATCTTTTGTTATATTATATATTTCTGCGGGATTGGTAAACATTTTCTTATCATATTCAATACTCAATCTTTTGTATATCTCTACAGACGTTGCTCTTTTGATCTAAATCAAATAGAAAGACCGATAAAGTGTAGGTGATGTAAAAAAGACGATAATTCACTAAAAGCATGAGAAACCTGTCTTTTTCATCTAGTTTGAAAGGTCTTCCTACAGCCCCTGTTTCTCTTTCTGAATATTTTTTGGACAACCGTTGAATTTCATGTTTAACATATCTTTTTGTTATTTCTTTATCGTACATATTGTCAAACTGTTGCACTGTCAAGAAGCCCGTAGTAGTAAATGATTTAAAAAGTAACGGCTTTTTGAACAGACGATCATACGAAAGCAAAGAAAGGACAAGAAAATGATTAATTGTTGAGAATATAGTGTTTATTCTAATTATGGAAGAGATCTATTATATTCACAACATAAATTAATTGGTAAAGTGTTATAATTTGTGTGTCCGTTCAGGATAAATCTGATTATGAATCTTTGTTAAATAGATTACAAAATAAATTAGGAAATGTAATAAAAAAAGAAGTATCGAGGCTTGAAGTTCCAACTCCAAAAATAATGTGGGTTGGTCAAAGGACTATTTTTAGGAATTTCATGGATTTCCCAAAAGCTTTGAGAAGAGATCCTGAAAAGCTATTATTATATTTAAATAAGGAATTGGCCTCTGCAGGCTATATAGCAGGAGAAAGAATTATCTTTTTAGGACGAAAACCTATATCTTCATTTGGTGGATTAATCGATAGATATGTAAAGGATTATGTTATCTGTCCTGTTTGTGGTAGTCCTGATACTAGAACAGAAAAAATTAAAAAATTAGGTTTTATGATTTGTGAAGCCTGTGGTGCAAGGTCCTCTATAAAAAGTAATTATGCCTGATTTGATATAAAATTAGCTGATAATTTAAATATTGGCGATTAATCATATTTTCTGTATTTTAATTAATGATTGTTTTTTATAATGGAGATAATATTGTTATAAACAGGATTTCTTTATCATCGATATGTAATTATTAGATTTAAATGGCTTTATTATTATGGAGCAAGAAAAAGATAGTGATTATTCTGTATTAGAAAATAATTTCAATGACTCTGATTCACCATTGCCGCCATTGAATACCGAAAATTCTGATGAGGATATTGTGAACGAGTTAAAAAAAACTAAAAATGAATTAGAATATTATCATAATTTGTATAATGATACATTTAATAAATTAAAATATAGCCTAGCAGATTTTGATAATTACCGAAAGAATGTTGAAAAACAAAATTCCTTGAAAATATTATCAATTAAATCTGATATGTTATCTGTTGTCATCAATATAAGAGAAGATTTTATTCGTGCTATTGATACAATAAAACAAAGTAAAATTGATCAAGCAATTTTTGAAGGATTAGAAAGTATCTTAAAAAATATCGATACCTTTCTAGAAAAAGAGGGAATTAAAGAGATAATGTCTTTAAATAATACTTTTGATCCTAATATCCATGAAATTATAGGGTTTTCTTATAATGAAGGTGATATTGAAGACAATATAGTCACAAAAGAAATTCGAAAAGGTTATTTGTTAAATGATCAAGTTTTACGTCCAAGTCTCGTTGAAATTTCTAAAAAGATAGTTAAAAATAACGTTAATAATAATAATAAAATGGGAGATGAAATTTAGATGGGAAAGATAATAGGAATTGATTTAGGAACAAGCAACTCTGCTGCAGCAGCTTTAGTAGGTGGAAAACCTGTAATAATACAAGCTGCTGAAGGCACTTCGATTGGAGGGAAATCCTTTCCATCAGTTGTTGCTTTTTCAAAAGATGGCCAATTAATGGTTGGTGAACCTGCAAGACGCCAGATGCTATCTAATCCTGAAGGTACCATTATAGCTGCCAAAAGGAAAATGGGTTCTGATTATAAATTTAAGGTGTATGGAAAAGAATACACTCCACAACAGATATCTTCATTTATCCTTCAAAAAATTAAAAGAGATGCTGAGGCATTTCTTGGTGATACTGTTGATAAAGCTGTTATTACTGCTCCTGCTTATTTTAATGATAATCAACGACAAGCAACAAAAGATGCTGGAGAAATTGCTGGTTTAGAAGTAGTAAGAATAATCAATGAACCTACTGCCGCTTCCCTAGCGTTTGGTTTGGATAAAGTTCAAAAGGATCTCAAGATCATGGTGTTTGATTTTGGAGGCGGAACTTTAGATGTTACTATTATGGAAATGGGTGGTGGTGTATTTGAAGTAAAAAGTACTTCCGGGGATACGCAATTAGGAGGTACCGATATGGATAATATTTTAATTGAGTATCTTGTTAACGAATTTAAAAAGCAGTCTGGTCTTGATATAAAAAATGATAAAGCTGCAATGATGAGGATTCGAGAATCTGCCGAAAAAGCAAAAATCGAACTTTCTAATATTGTTACTACTGAGATAAATCTACCATTTTTGGCGTATGACGCTTCTTCAGGACCAAAAAATTTCATTTTGACATTAACTAGATCAAAATTAGAAGAATTGCTAAGGCCTGTTGTAGAAAAATGTAGAAATCCAATGCTACAAGCTTTACAAGATGCTAAGCTAAATACTGGTGATATCGAAAAAATAATCTTGGTAGGCGGACCAACAAGAATGCCAATAGTTAAAGAATTTGTAACTTCTGTAATGAACAAAGAACCAGAAGGTGGAGTTGATCCAATGGAAGCCGTCGCATTGGGTGCAGCTATACAGGGAGCAATTATTTCTGGTGAAGTTACAACAGATATTCTATTGGTAGATGTAACTCCACTAACCCTTGGAGTAGAAGTGATGGGCGGACTGAAAGAATCTCTAATTGAACGAAATACTACTATACCTACTAAAAAAAGTAAGGTATTTACTACTGCAGCCGATTACCAAACTGCCGTAACTATTCATGTAGTTCAAGGAGAGCGATCGATGGCCTCAGATTGTGTTTCCCTAGGTATGTTTAATTTATCTGGAATACCTCCTGCCCCCAGAGGTATACCTCAAATTGAGGTAACCTTTGATATAGATACTAATGGAATTTTAAACGTAACTGCTAAAGATATGGCAACATCCAAACAATCAAAAATCACTATCTCTGCAAGCACAAAATTATCAAAGGAAGAAATTGAAAAATTAAAAAAAGAGTCTGAAGAATTTGCTGAAATCGATAAAAAGAAGCTAGAAGAAGCGGAATTAAAAAATGAATCTGATAACTTGGTATATTCTGCAGAAAAGTTAGTTAATCAGGACCTGAAAGATAAAGTAACTGCAGACCAAAAGGATAAAGTTAATAAACTTGTTCATGAATTACGCGATGCTATTTCAGCCAATAATGTTGAAACTATGAAGACAAAAACAACAGAATTAAAGAATGCTCTTAGCGAGATTAGTGTTGCTGCATATCAATCTGCCGCTGCCGCCACAGCTTCTCCTTCGGGTTCTACGGACGCAGCTGGTAGCAATGTTCCTCCGAACGAAAGTAATCCCGATCAAAATTTCAATAAAGACACTACTGATCAGCCAAATTCGGATACGACCAATACTAGTACAAAGCCTTGATTTGTTGTGAATTGTTATTTCCATTTATTTTTATGATTTGTGATGACTAAAAGAGACTATTATGAAATATTAAATGTTCAAAGAACTTCATCTAATGATGAGATAAAATCCGCCTATAGAAAGCTAGCTTTAAAATATCACCCTGATCGTAATAAGTCACCAGAAGCAGAAGAAAAATTTAAAGAAATTTCCGAAGCATATGCTGTTCTGTCAGATCAGGAGAAACGTAAGCGTTATGATACCTATGGTCATGTTGGAACAGAAGAAGTATTCAGAGGATCGGAAGATAACTTTGCTGAAATTTTCAAAGATATGGGATTCGGTGGTGTAGGCGATATTTTTGAGCAGATTTTTGGTAGAATGGGTGGCGGAGGAGGAAATCGTAACGATCCTTTCGGTTTTGGTTCAAGAACTAATGATAGACGGATAAGAGGCAGAGACCTTTTATATGATGTTGATATGAGATTGGAAGATGTTTTAAAGGGAATTAAACAAGAAATTCAGATTCCTTCGATAGAAAATTGTTCTTCTTGTTCAGGAACAGGTGCATCTCCTGGAACCTCTCCAAAAAAATGTGTAACATGTAATGGACAGGGGCAAACAAGAAGAGTTTATAACCAAAATCAATTTTCTACTTTTATTTCGCTAGAAACATGTAATACATGTCATGGCGAAGGCAAAATAATAGAAAAACCTTGTTCTATATGTAAAGGAAATGGCAAAATTAATAAAACAAATACTGTCAACATCGATATCCCGCCTGGTGTAGAAGATGGAACAACATTAAGACTTTCTGGAAAAGGCGAACATATTCAAGGAGGTGTAAATGGCGACCTGTTAATACGTATTCATGTTTTACCTCATGAACTTTTTAAAGTACTGGATGACGGTGATTTAATTTGTAATTTTGAAGTTTCTTTTATTGATATGATATTGGGAGTAGAAACACGTGTTCCCACTCTGGATGGAAATGAAAAATTAAAAATACCTTCGGGTACGAAAGCCAATTCTATTTTCAAAATTAAAGGTAAAGGTCTTCCTAGATATGGAAAATTTGGAAGAGGAAATCAATATGTAAAAGTTGAGGTTAAATTGCCTGATAAAATCAATGACAAACAAAAAAATCTCCTTAAAGATTTAGCAAAAGAATTTAAAAAAAATGAGTATTAACATAATTTTTGACACAGAAATATTAAGATATTATGTTTGCTATAGAATCTTTTAATGTAGCCAAGCTCTATAAAGGCTCAAATAAAAAGGCATTGGATGATATCTCATTAAAAATAGAGAGTGGAAAAATATCTACACTTTTAGGCAGAAATGGTGCAGGTAAAACTACATTTGTACGTATTTGTTCTACTCAATTATTGCCTACTTCTGGTAAAGTGTTGATATTTGGCGATGACGTTGTTTCCTCACCGGAGAAAATACGTAAAATAGTTTCGATTGTACCACAAGAAGGAAGACCTTTACGTGCATTAACACCTTGGGATCATATTTATAATTGGTTAAAGATAAGAGGAGAATGCAATAATTCTGCATCAAAAAAAACATCTGATATTTTAAATCGATTGGACCTCTATATTGCAAAAGATGTACCTGTTTTGAATCTTTCTGGAGGTATGAAACAAAAAATTTTAGTTGGTATGGCTATGGCTACCGAGACTCCTTTATTGTTCTTAGATGAACCTACAATTGGTTTAGATCCAGTTTCTAGACGACAGGTTTGGTCTCTTATTAAAGATTGGAAAAATAAAGGTAGAACAATAGTTTTAACTACTCATTATATGGATGAGGCTGAGTTATTATCTGATTCTATTTTTATCATTGATAAAGGTAAAGTTATTTCGAAAGGTACGATGACTAATTTACGGAATACTTTGAATTATCAAATTCGAGTAGATATCAATGAATCATTTAAATATAATAATCGTAATATTAAAGACCTGTTTTTTTCTTTTGGAAAAATAATTGATATCAGTTCTAATTCTATAAGATTATTTACATATGAATCAAATTTGAAAGAAATATCTGAATTGGCAATGAAGAGCAACCTATCATTTGCTGTATCTCCAATAACTTTGGATGATATCTTTGTAAATCTATTGGGTGAAATACCTATAGATTAGTCAGATATTGTTACCTTTGCTTTTTTTATAAAACGTTACCTTTTGTATAACAATGATTCAAAACTGCTTTACCTGTTTTCTACGTGATATCGACATCCTTTTATCATGTGGAGTATCATAATATTCTATTATGTTTAATTCCTATTTGTTTTTTTATGTTTTATCTTCTGTTATTATTGTTGATATTCTTTCTTTTAATCTGAAGAAATGGCCTTCAGTATTATATCAAACGTAGTCTGATGCTAGGTATTGTTACACGGCCACAGGTGATACAAGTTTGTGGTCATACTAACAATCTAGTTTCAAAAAAACATGTAAAGCATTATTGCAATCAAATCTAAACCGTTATCTGATAATAAAATACCTTAGAATTACATTTGGATAATAAATATACGATCTATCATGCTTTCTTGGTATAGCAGGCTATGATATGTAACCTATTAGATATATAATATTAAAAATTATGGATTCATTTGTTCTGTAAATAACTAATCTTTCAAATTTTAATCAAAATCATATTCGGGGTTATCTTTAAGCTATGTTACAAGATTGAAAATATGTTTGAATTATGATAACTTTCAAATATTTATTAAATATATAGTTTTAAATACTTATAGTATTTGTATACTCAATTAATGGCTCTGTTAACAGTTGTGTAAACACATGGATGCTTCCTCTTGTAAACTAATACTGTTCGTTTTGCCTCCATGTTTTTTGTTATAGTTGTATGTCCAGTCATATACCGCTTTACCGATATCTTGTTCATTTAAAAATGTAGGATTGT
>JAICXY010000113.1 GCA_025934495.1 Candidatus Nitrosocosmicus sp. | reverse complement strand
TTCTCCTGAATCAATTGCCAAAGCATATAGCAGATTTGTCAGCAATATTGCAGACAATGCAGTATCTGCAATAAGACTTGCAAACAACATTACATTTTCAAACTTTGATTCATGGAAATCCGTTTTACAGCAAGCAAGAGACAATTCAAGACACCTATCTAACCTAGGCGTTAATACTGCAAAAACATTTGAACAAAATTCAAGAGAAATACAGCAAGCAGCATCTAAAGATGCTAATACCGCAGCAAACAATAATGCTCAAACTATTATATCTAGCACAAATACAACAACAAAGCAATAAAAAAATTCTAACCATAAATTTTTTAAGTATAATGAAGATGAGGTAGAACATTAACTAAATAAATCACGTTGATGTGCTATTTCATAAATAACTATTTTTCAAAATAATAGTCTATTTGCTAATTAATTGCAATAAAAACCCTATCCATTTGAAAATTCAAAAGATGTATTTAAAAGATGATTCCACTTTAATTTCTTCATCATGGGATCGGTATGAACAATTAGGGAATGTAATATTTATGGAAATAAAAATACCTTTTCAAGATAATTTATAACACTATTTCGAAAAACCTGACACTAATCGAAATTTTTAGAGAAATGAAATTATCAATTACTGATACATAATTATATAAACTATTTTTAAAAGTTCAGAATATACAACAACTATTATGTAAGTAACCTGAAAAATAGATAACCGATTATTTCGAGCGATAATGTTTAATAGAACATTCTTTTATCATAAATTGCAAGAATTATGGATTATAATAAAATCTGTAAAGATATTATTAATCTGAATTCAAAGATTCGGTTTGCAGGTATATGTGATGAAACTGGTGATACCAGATTCGGTGGATTGAAAGAAGGTATAGAAAGCATACTTTCCCCGGAGGAAACTCGAAAATCCAATCAACAAGCGTTTGGGAGATGGGGCTTACGTAATGCACTTACTCCAAAGACAGGTAAGGGAATATATGCCATGGCAGAATATGAAAAAATTAAACGGGTGACTATACCAATAAACGATAACTATATTCTTTTAGTAACAATGGAAGTGGAATCTGATCATAGCCGCATAATAGATCAAATTCTCAAGATGATAAAACAATAACCTAGTTGGAATATTTAACAACATTGGAAACATTTACAGTGGTAACTAGCATAATGCATCAAGATCTTACATGTTGTTAATTATCGGTCCAACCAAATCTTCAAGGGATATTTTTACTTATAATTACAAAAGATTCTGAAAAACATAATAATGATTGAATAACTTTATACCCATTTAATTAACAAGATAAGCATTATTCTGCATTAGAATATGGAAATGCACAAATAATAAAAAAAAGTAAAGATGAAACCCACCAATAAATAATCCAAATACATTTAGACACATTTAACTTATAGACTCGATTTCAAATATTTTCAAAAATCAATTTTAATGAGATAGTCCAGTCTTTTTTTCTCAATATATAATACTCTTTAAAATGTAAATAAAAATTCAGATAATAGACAAAAACAGAATATTTTAACTAAATAAATTTTTAAGAATAAATAATTTTCCATTACCCCAAATAAGCCATATTAATTACGATATCATTATTTGTAGATAATATGTAAATGATAAGACAGTAAATTTTATACATAGATTTATAGAAACTATTTAATAATGTATTTAAAGGATAAAATTCTAAATTATACCTGATTCGCAATAGTTAATGGTAGGCTCAATGCAAAAAGAGATAAAAATTGACGACAGAATTACCCATGGTTATCGTAATATATGGAACAATAGCTACGGCATTATTCTTTGATTTTGTAAATGGTTTTCATGATTCAGCTAATGCTATTGCAACTATAGTAGGTACAAGAGTTCTAAAGCCTCTTCAGGCCGTAGCTGTTGCTGCCATAGGAAATTTATTTGGCCCATTCATATTTGGCACAGCTGTGGCTGCGACAGTTGGTAATGGCATTATACAACCAGAATTTTCAACTGTCCCTGCTATTTTTGCAGGACTAATCGGAGCAATTATTTGGGATTTGGTTACGTGGTATTTTAGACTTCCATCATCAAGTAGTCATGCTTTAATAGGAGGACTTATTGGTTCTGCATTAGCTATTGGAGGATTAAATGCAATAGTGCAAGGCGGAGTATGGAAAACTTTATTGTTTATGATAATATCGCCAATACTTGGTTTCATAGCAGCATTTGGTTTTACAATTGTACTCAGGCTGTTCTTCCTCAAGTCTAATGCATCAAAAGCGAATAGACTTTTTGGTAAACTTCAAATTGCATCTTCTCTATTTTATTCACTTACACATGGTGCTAATGATGGACAAAAAACAATGGGGGTTATTACTGCATTGTTAATAGCAGGAGGTTTTTTGCATTCAAAGGCTTTTGTTGTTCCTACTCCTGTTATACTAGTAGCAGCCTCGGCTATTGCATTAGGTACCTTTTTTGGTGGTTGGCGAATTGTTAAAACCATGGCTCTTGGATTAACCAAGTTAAAACCTTATCAAGGCTTTTGTGCAGAAACAGCTGGTGGTATATTACTAACATCAATGGCCTGGTTAGGTGTACCTGTTAGTACTACTCATGCGATCTCAGGGGCAATAATGGGTACAGGTGCAACCAAGAGATTATCCGCGGTTAGGTGGGGCATAGGAAAGCGTATTGTTTATGCGTGGATTATAACAATTCCTGCCAGTGCATCTATCGGTTTCATCGTTTTTCTCATCATAAAAGTTGTAATGGGTTCAGGCTAATACTGACTAATTGATCTCTATTTCAAACTTATTTACATAATACAATATCAGTTTTTTATTGTAATCAGTATTAAATTAGATACAAAATTTAATTTTAATTTTAAAGAATAAAGAATATGATATATTATATAGTAATTCGGATGATTTTACTAAAAAGATTACAAATGATATTTATCTTTTTGTATAAGATAAAAGTAATGTGATATATTTTTTATTCCTACATAATGTAGATTATTTTAGCATATTTTTGTTATTTTGTTTTAAATTCATATTAAATCTTTCGTTATAGAAAGCTATACATGATATATCATAATATGATATTAAAGGATCAAATAATAACTCAATAATCAATTGAAACATATGGATAAAAGTTTTCTATCGTGGATACGTTCTAACAATAAGGAAATTATAGGCGTTTTAGAAGAACAGGCTGAAAACTTGGTAAAAGCAACATCAGCTTTAGTAGAATTTATGTTATATTATAAGATAGAAGGTAAATCCATCTCGAAAAAGATAAAGGATTTGGAACATACAGGAGATCAAATTACTCACAAGTTATTTACAATGTTAAATAAAACATTTATAACTCCATTAGATCCGGAAGATATTTCAAGGCTTACCAGTGCTATAGATGAAGTATTAGATGCTACCGAGGGCGTTTCCAATAGATTTATTCTATTTAATATACTTGAAACCACACCACCTATGCTAGAACTTTCAAAGCTCTTGCTATCAGCATCTCAAGAAGTTAATTTATCAATAAATCGGATAAGAAATTTAAGCGGTGCAAATAACTTACTTGAACACTCAAAGAAAATAGTAGAATACGAACATCAAGCAGATACGATATATCGTAAAGTCATTGCAGAATTATTTGAGACAAATAATCCTATTGAAATAATAAAGTTAAAAGAAATTTATGAAACCTTGGAAAACGCTCTTGATCGTTGTGCAGATGTTGCTGATGTGGTAGAAGATATTGCTTTAAAATATGGTAATGGTTGAGCGTTGCATTATCATAGCAAATTTACTTTTCATACTATAATACATCTAAAGTTAATTTTTGATCATAATTCCGATGCAAAAACTCTCACTTGAGAATATTATTGAATTTGTCTTTATAGTAACCAAAAAATAAGAAAATATTAAAAGTATTACTATAAAATTTAGCAAAATGCGACTATATTATTCAATTAATATTTGATTTTCTTTCTATTAAAGTATTCATCAAATAGCTTGCTATTCTCTGATGTAAATAGTTTTTCCGATAATACTTTTCTATGAGGTAGAATGACATAGGGCTTGGTTTAAAGAATCTGCTTTGTTACATAATATATCCTTATTTTCAAATAAATTGATCAAAGGAGGAGTTAATCTTTTCATAATCAGTTTTATCTGATATTCGGGATTTATACGACATAAATTTCATAATATTGAATAAAGTAATAAGCAGGAATCTACATGTATTTATTTTTTTAAACTATTCTCAGAATTGGATAGTAGAAATCATTTGAAGTTGTGGAATATGAAATACCTAAATCTTTATACCTATATAGGCCATATTTTGACCTAGGCTCTAAAAGGACAGCGAGGAAATGGCCACCCGGTTGGGATATGTAATATATAATATAATTATTAAGAGTTTTTATCTTTTTTTTAATCTTTACAAAAGATTTTTTTTTTAGTTCTTTAATTATACTATTATCATCATTTAAAAATTTCCTAGAGGAGATTGTTGGATTGTCATTACCAACAGAACTGGTATAATAGTAATACTCTATATTTATATCTTGATTGTCAGGTAATTTATTTTCTACGAATCCATGTCTTTTTAAAATCTCAATTATCTGAGAGTTATGCAATGGGACAGCGTATGCATTAGGTAATTTAATATACTTTGTAACCTCTAAATAGGATGAATAATCATTTAAATCTATTTCAATTGGTAATTTTGTAATTGAATCTTTGAAAGTCATTGTAAAATTAGATTTATTTTTATTATATTTTGAACGAATTGCTACTTTATCGCCAATGGATGAAGTTCTCTTATCATTTAAATTAGTTAAAAAATAGTTCCTGTTTACTGATATTGATAGCCATTTTAAAATTATAGATAATGCTTGAAATTGTGCATTAATTATATGTTCTTTACCTTTTTGGCCATCTCGTTTAGCAGGATTTTTACCTTCTAATAGTATTGTTAAATTACCATATCTTGTAGATAAAGAATTTCTAGCATCAACAATGTCTATTGTACTATGTCTTACTATACCAGAAGGTTTTACAATCGTATACCTTTCACAAAGTATATCTTGATTTTTTAGATGTAATTTAACAAAATCAAAGAAATCATTTATTATTGTATTATAATTAGGTAAATGATCAATAGTGGTAGATGTTATTGATGCAGGATTAGTTGGAACATCTATAAATATATCGTGATAATAAATTAAATTTTTTGCAATCAAGTGTTTTCTTCGTGGAGGATAATTGTGGATATCGATAATAATATGAGGATTCCAATCTCTTACAAAAGAATGAATAGCTTTTGTTTCATTGCTTTCTAGTCTAAGATGATCTCTGTTAAGATCTAGGCCTATGGCGTTTGTACGTTGATTCTGTATCGATCCATCAGGGTTAGCATTTTTTAAAAATGCTATTTCAAAGAAGGATTCCATCTGTAAATTACAATTATCGGTCAATAATTGCATTAAACGATTTATTGCAAATTGTCCGTATTTTTCATCACCATGTTGACCTGCCATTATAAAAACCTTCAATCGCAAGTTACAATTCAGTTTTTTATATTTTTCATGATAAAAATGAACAATAACTAAAGGTTTGTGCAGATATGTGTATCCAATAATTTCCTTAAAGATCATTATTTTGTATTACATCATCAAATAAATTGTATGACTATTATTGTTCTTTACGAAAATTATTTCTGTGGCTTTTTTATAATATATGATTATTTTACCTTACAAATCACCAATATAAACAAAATGTATCAGATTTACCAATCCCTAATATTTTATTTTATTTAGAAATGACTATTTTAAAAAACAAATAAGCAAATAAACCTAATTGAAGTTTGAAATTGGATGCTAAAAACTATAATACACTATCGATTGTATTTAGGCTACTTTAACAGTTGTTTAATTTAAGAGTATTTGTTATTGGAAGATAATTATAGCCATTTATATAAATGGCTATAATTATGCAAATATTTTAGGTGATTATCATCGTTTAGAAAAATTATTTTACCTAATTCTGAATATCGTTAAATTAATAATAAAAAGAATATGAAATAATATATCAAGGATATTACTAGGATACCAAATCCATTAATATAATAGTTGCCGGAAATAGCATTATTCACCAATCAAGAAATTATTTTAATTAGATCAATTTATTCTACTTTCACTTAAAGGTAGATTAGATATTTTTAAAATTGTAAGTAAACGTATCGTCCATAGTTGTTGTAAATGGTTACCTTATGTCAGTCTTTCTTTGATAGAAAAAGAATTATCAATACTATTTTCTTCATTATGAGAGTAAAGATATTTATAAATGCCTGAATAGGAAATTAACTCTTCGTGTGTCCCATTCTCCATTATCTTTCCTTTATCCATCACTATTATTCTATCTGCTCTGCTCATTGCCTTTAGATGATGACCAACTATTATGATGGTCATATGCTTTTTTAAATAATAAAGAGTATTCATTATGGCATATTCAGATTCTGCATCTAATGCTGAGCTTGGTTCATCCAGTAGTAATATTTTGGGTTTTTTGATTAATACTCTTGCAATAGCGATTCTTTGAATTTGACCACCAGACAAAGTAATACCGCCTTGACCTAGACGAGTATCAAATCCTTTTGTCATTGTTTCAATAAAATTTAAAGCATCCGCTTGTATGCAAGCTTCTTTTATTTCCTCATCAGTAGCATCTGGTTTAGCTAATATGATATTCTCTTTTATTGTACCGCTAAAAATTATGGGTAATTGTGGAACAATAGCAATTTGTGATCGTAGTGAATTCAATTTTACACCCTTAATGTTTTGATTATCAATTAAAATTTCTCCCAAAGAAGTATCATATAATCTTGCAATTAATTTTAATAGAGTACTCTTTCCAGAACCACTGCGTCCTACAATTCCTATCAGGTTTTTATATTCAATATTTAAATTAATATTATTTAAAATATTTTCATGTATAACTTTATCCTTATCTTTATACGATTTGATATGTGCTTTTGCTATAGTTTTTGTTCCTATAGAATATGAATCCTTAGAAAGTGATGAGCTCAACAATAGTTTTGATAGTGACAGATAAACATTCTTAAATTCGATATTTCCTTGATTAATCTTTAGATCCGTGGCTCCGGGATTATCACTAATTGATGATTCCATATCTAAAATTTCTTGTATCCGTTCAGCTGCCACTATACCTTTCTGATACTGAGTTAACACATTTGTAAAGTTTCGTAATGGTTGATATATAAAAAGTACTAATCCAGTAAATGCTACAAGGCCTCCAATAGTCATACGATCCGATACTACATCTAATCCGCCTTGATACCATACCATTGTTAAGCCCAAACTTGTTAAAAGCCATACAATCCCTGAAATCATTCCAGAGTATCTTTGAGTCTGTATCTGATTATACTCTACCTCTTCAGCAAGTTTTGATACCTTATTAAATGAGCTTTTCCCTGCATTAAGAGTTTGAATTGTTTCTATTCCATCAAGGTTTTCCTTTAAAGAAGTGATCAGAACTGCTGAGGATGTCCTAGATTTTCTTGAAGCTAGGTGTAATTTTTTTTGCAAATGTCTTGCAATTATCCATTGAGCAGGTAATATCGATGAAGCTAATAATGCAAGATAAGGGTCCATAATAAAAATCACTATAAATGGATAAATACTTCTAACAAAATTGGTAATGGTCTTTATAATTGTATTTTCAATAAATGTTCTTAAAGATTGTGTATCAACTATTGCTCTACTTAATAGCTCTCCTGCTCCATAGTAACTATGTATATCTAAGGATAATATCTCAAACTTATAGAACATAGCTTTTCTTATTTCTGATACAAAATGTCGACTGGCTTTTGCTATTGTATTAGTACGAAAAAAAGCCGCAACTCCGTATAATATAGCTATTCCTAATAATCCCATTGCAATATAAAGGATGGTCGTTTCAGTATTGTTATGATGCGGCAATTCTATAATTCCAAATAATTTTACATGGTGTCGATGTAATCCATCTATCAGAGCACCTGTTAGTATTGGAATTTGCATTGGAAGAATGACAAAGACAATAGACCAAATAATCGAAATAGCTAACTTTGATCTATCCCTTTTAAAATGGATTAAAATAAATTTTATAGGGGAAATTGATGGCTGATAAGTTGAATTAGATTTTTGAGTTTGAGTTTGAGATCTATTCAAAATATCAAATTTTTTTAAATGGGGAAATTTCATTATGTTAAACTTTGCACTCGATCAAATTTTTTAATATATCAATCAATTGATCATTAAAGTTAGCTGATGACGTTACTTTTATTTTGCTGTTTTTCTGGAATTCTTTTATAAATAATGGCGAAGATGTCATTGTGCCTGATACAGATAGTATAATGTACCCTACCTTGGATAAACGTTCAACCGCATACAAAGCAGAAAGAGGGGATTCTGCAGTAACTATTATCCATTTTATTAAACTTTTAATTGATTCCTCTTCCAATAACATTGCAGTTTCTCTTTGAAGAATTCCATCTGCAATTTCCATTATAATAATATCGGGATTAGTTTTCTCAAGATAAATCATCATTGTATTAAACAAGTCTAATAACTCTTCTTTGCTACACAAATAAGTAGAAGGAAAACCATAATCACTGAAATCTACAAAAGTAGTAGCAGAAGCTGAAAGCATTTCATCCATATCTCGATTTGATACACTTCCAGTTAATTTACAAGCAGCCACTTTAATGCCCATTTTTGAAAGACCTTTTATTAATTTACTAGCTATGGTAGTTTTTCCACTATTCATTCCTGTACCTACTACAACTAAAAGATGTTTTTTTATTGCATCTTTACTATAAGAGTTTAAAGAGAAACCTGAAGAATAAGAAACAAGTTCATTTGATCTTAGTGTTTTTAGGTTAACTCTTTGACCATTATCAAAAGTTAAAAATCCTCTAAATGATAAATTTGTTGTTTTACCAAAATCTTTATGCTTTGATTTTACAGTTCCTGCCATACCTGAGGCAGTCAGCATACTCAAATTCACTGTATTTTCTACTTCTGCTTCAAGATGTTGGGATGCGTATCTGTTTCCAAATACTCCTACATATATATCCCCTTCGTATAAGCGAGATCTTTTATTATTAGAAATAACTAAGGATTTATGATATCCTAACTCTTCAATTCCAAACAGAGCAATATCTCCTACATTTGGTGTAAGATTCATAATATTGGTGTCAACAAGATAATTATCACCAGCATTTATAATCCTGCATGCCCATGACCATTTTACATTATCCCTTAATTCTTTCAAAGGTGTTCGATTTTGCAATACTTTGCCCTCATTGTTTACAAATATGGATAAATTGGTATTTTCCTTATTAAAATCTTCAGAATCGTCCACAATTTACAAATAAATAAGCC
This sequence comes from Candidatus Nitrosocosmicus sp., assembly GCA_025934495.1. Classification (GTDB taxonomy): domain Archaea; phylum Thermoproteota; class Nitrososphaeria; order Nitrososphaerales; family Nitrososphaeraceae; genus Nitrosocosmicus. The sequence goes on along the minus strand of JAICXY010000113.1, from coordinate 1,644 downwards.
CATAGTTAAATTTATAGATCTTTTTCATATTATCCTTTAATAGATTATGATTAAAAAACCTTGTTAATCATTCATCCTTTGCCCCCTTTTACCAAACTATCTGCAAAAAACAACTTTTAATGTCATCTATTGGATTAATATCAAATAAATTAGAAATATCTAAAGATTGTAAAAGATTTCAACAATAATCTAGCAACAACAGAAAATATTCCGACTATATAAGATATATATTTTTAATGCTACTTTTGAGTACTGTCGTGTGCATCTATTTATACTTTACATATTAACAGAATTTTTTATTATTTTCTAGAACAATCGATATAAAGAATCTATTCTTATTATGTAAGTTTTTCTGATGGTAATATGATTATATCCTATTTATTTTGAATTTTAATCATTAACTTGTTAAAAATTTGATGGACCGTTTATCCATGTACCTATGTAATTTTATGAGGTCGTTGATACAAACTTTTTAAAAAAAGTCATGAAAGCATTGCCAAAGAATATCATAGATTGCATAATTTGCATCATTTGAAAAATTTTTATAAAGTTGGTATACCTTATTGTATCTTGCAAAATAAAATGTAAATATTGCAAAATTTCTTTGACAATATGTAAAATTAAGATATAATTCTAATTATGCAATATCTTATATTTAAATTTGATTTTATTTTTGTATAATTAAATTTATATTAAATGAAATTATAGTTATTGTTTCAACCATTAAATTCACCTATTCGATAAATAATATCAATAATATTAATATAAAATATTATTATTGGTAAATTTATGCGCTCTATTCATATAAGGCATAATTACTTATTATGAAAATCTACAAATAGATTCAACCAATTCCATCTATGTTTTAGTTTGCATTTCTTCTTTCTGCATGGGAAGAAGTCGTCAAAGCTTTCGGTTCTGTCTTTTTGATGTATTGCATAATTCTTTCAATAATGCTTTTCTCATTTATATATGCAAAATAATGAATAAGATGATCTAATTTTAAAAACCGACAGGCTTGAGGATACCATGTACCATCACCATCTGTAGAAATCGAATGTTCCCTATATTCTTCTATACATCCGAAATAAATCGCTTTACAATAAACATATTTTTTGTTCTTTTGATACATTCATCCCGGGGATTTCTTTGTTCTCAAATTCAACCATAGCAACCCATATCCAAATGTACTCTCATTGACCCGATTTTAATTACAGTCTCATCTTTTTGTATACAAGAATACTCGGAGATTTTCTTTTCTTGATGAGGATATTTTCTGAGGATTACTTTTGAATCCAGGTCCAAATGGAAACGTGATTTCTTTTGATAAAAAAGCAATCTGATAGTCTACTATCAGCTGTCTTTCTTAAAGACAAACCTGAAAAATAAAAATATAAACCATAACTAATATACTCTGAAGAATATGTTCTATTTCTTGAACTCACATGAAATAGAGCACCTTCACGCTATAGGCTTTCCTTAAATGAACAGAGCCTATTTATGTTATCCAATAGCTAAAAAATTATGTTTAACTATTTTCTTATTTTGTGTAACTATATTATTATGCGTATTAGAATTTCCTTGAAAACTAATATCAATTTGTTGATCTGGCTTGTTAAGTATAATTTTATTATTTTTTATTAA
>JAICXY010000101.1 GCA_025934495.1 Candidatus Nitrosocosmicus sp. | reverse complement strand
CCCTTCTGTTACTCAGACCTCCTCCTCCTCCTCTACTACCAAAACCACTAAAAAAACGCTTAAACAAATCATAATTATCTATATCTTTATTACTCAATTGTAATATTCACCTGCTATATGTAATACCTATTACAATATATATACTTTTTTAACTCATAGTAAAAGGAACCAAGGTGTGTTGACCGCTTTGTTTTCATTTTACACTCATATAATTTGATTGTGAAAAGATATAACAGGTTTCTCTATTCTATAGATCTCTTGTATATTTAGAAATATTCCATATGGCCTATTACTTTTGTATTGTCTTTTATTTAAGCCTGGTTCACTATTCTATAGTTTATCAGACCTGTAACTATGTTCGACATTCTATTGTATTTTCTCAATTTGTTTCTAATATATCTGCCAATATCCTATATTTTTTCAATCTACAGATATTATAGTATGCTCTATCAATATCTTTTTTCTAGAATTATTTTTGTTATACTCTTTTTCTTTTGCATATAGTTCCAAATTTCTCTGCTTTCTATTATAGGTGTGGATGATGACCGTTCTGCATGAAAATCCTTTTCTATATCAAGGAAGGTATCCAAGGTCAAATACATTAATAACCTCTTTGAGAGTGATGGGACGACTCTTTTTATATACTCAATATATAGTCATGTTTTCTTCCTTCTTATATTTTGTTTTATGCATAACAATACCTTGGCTGTTAACCATTAACTCCAACTTTACAATAGTGTGCCTTTTCTTTTTTCCAGAGTAGAAAGTTTTCTTTCTTTCATTATCCTCGGGTCTTGAGTGTATCTGCTGCTGTTCGGTGGAATCTATGGACACAATAAACCCTAGAAAATATTTCTCTACTTCCTCTAGGGTTTTCAATCTTTTGTCATATTATATAATTTCTGCTGGATTGGTAAACATTTTCATATCATATTCAATATTCAATCTTTTGTATATCTCTACAGACGTTGCTCTTTTGATCTAAATCAAATAGAAAGCCCGCTAATGTGTAGGTGATGTATAAAAAAGACGATAATACACTAAAAGCATAAAAAATCTATTTTTTACATCTAGTTTAAAAGGTCTTCCTACAGCACATGCTTTTCGTTCTCGATATTTTTTGGACAACCGTTGAATTTCAAGTTTAACATATCTTTTTGTTATTTCTTTATCTTAAATATTGCCTAACTGTTTCACTGTCAAGAAGCCAGTAATAGCAAATGATTTAAAAAGTAACGGCTTTTTGGACAGACGATCATACAAAAGCAAAGAAAGGACAAGAAAATAATTAATTTTTGAGAATATGCTGTTTATTCTAATTATACGAGATCTAATATTTTATTGATTTATTTTATGATATATATAACCATTATACCGAATACAAAGACTAATATTTTCCAAATATTTGGTTAATTTTAATTAATTCAAATAAATCATGTTGGAAAATAAGGAATACTTTTACATACATTTGAGATATATTTTTATTCTACTTTTATTTTTCTTAATTTTCTATTATATATTAAACCAAATCTATGCGATTCATCACGAATGTGTTGTAATATTTTTAGAGATTTTTTATTTTTAGGAATTATAATAGGATTGTTTAAGAATGATGTGAATACCTCTTCATTTTCTTTTGCCAAAGATATGCATTCTAATTTTTCTAGCTTGATCTTTTTCAATGCCTTTAAAGCCACGTTTAAATGGCCTTTTCCTCCATCAATTATTATAAGATCTGGTAATTCATCTTCCTTTTCAATAAAACCTTTTGCATTCCTTTTTCCATCATAACTGTAATTGCCATCTCTTTTGTCATCTGGATCTTTTATATCGTATCTCCTGGTTATTATTTCATCCATCATGGAAAAATCGTTTTGATTGGAAATTTTTTTGATTTTAAATCTTCTATATCCATTTTTAAATGGCATACCATCAATAAACCTAGTACACGCTCCTACAGCAAAATCATTTCCAAAATTTGATATATCAAAACAATCTATTATATGTGGAATCTTTTTTAAATTTAATAATATTTTTAATTCCTCTAACGCTGGTTCATAGCTTTTTTGAATATATATTTTTAAATTACTAATAATTAATTCCATTATCTTTATTTTATCATTATCTATTTGGTTTTCATGTATATCATTGCAATCATCATTTGATTTATTGTAATATCTATCAATTTTATTTTCTTGACTACTTGTCTGATTTGTTATGATCTCAATATTCTTAATTTTGACATTGTGTCCTGATATTTTTTTTAAAACCAATTCCAATTTTGATTCCTCATGTATTTCTTCATTGAGATAAATTGTATTGGGTATTATTGGATTTGAATAATAATACTGTGATATAAAATTTTCAAAGGAATTGTCGGCAATTAAATCAAATTGGTATTTCTTCATATCGTTTATTACTCCATTTTTGCTTATCAGTGTCATGACATATGCTATATTTTTAATTTTCTCATAAATTATCCCTATATATTCTTCAAATGGATTGTTTTGGAAAGTGTTTTCTATTTTTTGATGATATCGTAGATTCTTTAATCTAAATAATGTGTCTCTGATATGAATTGCTTTTTCATACTCTTTTTTATCGGATGCAACTTTCATTTCGCCTTCTAATTTCGCATAGAATTCATCAAAATCATGATTTGTTTTTAAAATATTTTTTATTATTTCAACGTTTTTATTGTAATCTTGTTGAGAAATTTTATTAATACAGGGAGCATCACAATTACCTATGTGATATTCTAAACATTCTTTTTTTGGTAATTGTTTACAAATTCTTATTTTAAACATTTTTCTTAATAAGCCTATCGTTAAGAATCTTGAACTTCCTTTGACAAAAGGGCCGAAAATTTCTCCTTTCGGTCCCATAAATTCTCCATTTCTATTTCTTCTTGTTACTAACAGTCTTGGAAATTTTTCATCAGTTATTTTCAAATAAGTGTACCTTTGTTGATCTTTTAATTCTATATTAAAAAGTGGTCTATATCTTTTTATTAAATTTGATTCTAGTAGAAATGCTTCAATTTCGTTATCTGTTATAACATAATCTATTTTTTTAATTTTGGAAATTAAAATGGATGTTTTATCTCTTGCATTATTATGTTCTTTAGAAAAATAGCTTTTAATTCGTTTATTTAGATTTTTAGCTTTACCAATATAAATGATCTTATCTTGGTTGTCTTTCATGATATATATTCCAGGTTTTTGAGGAAATGTTTGTTCTAGGTGGGATTCCGGAATTTCTACTTCCAACTTGCCAATTATTTATTGTGGAAGAAATATTATTTATAGTTCTTCTTTAGCATGTTTTTTTATATTTTTTACTTTAATCATATTTTGTTCATTTAAATTAATGTGTTGTAATAATTTTTCTTTTAAAAATTTTGCAGTATAGCTTTTTTCATTATTTATAATTTCTTCTGGAGGTCCATTTGCAATTATGAGGCCTCCATTATATCCGCCTTCTGGACCTAGATCTATTATCCAATCTGCTGCAGAAATTACATCCAAGTTGTGCTCTATTATTATTATTGTGTTTCCCATTTCTCTTAGTTTATAAAGAATTTTTAAAAGCTTTTTAACATCTGAAAAATGCAGCCCTGTTGTTGGCTCGTCAAGAATGTATAGTGTGTTTCCAGTGTCTTTTTTGGATAATTCTGTAGCCAGTTTTATTCTCTGTGCTTCTCCTCCAGATAATGTTGTTGCTGATTGACCTAAATGTAGATATCCTAATCCAACGTCATTTAAGAGCTTTAATTTGTTTGCTATTGCTGAGATGTTTTTAAAGAATTCTAAAGCTTCCTCAATTGTCATATCGAGCACTTCTGAAATATTTTTTCCTTTGTATTTTATCGCTAATGTTTCAGTATTGTATCTTTTTCCATTGCATTGATCACAAGTTATGTATACATCTGGAAGAAACTGCATTTCTATTTTTCGAACACCTGCTCCTTCGCATATATTACATCTACCGTGTGGTAAATTAAAAGAAAACCTTCCTGGTTTGTATCCTTTTTCCTTCGAGTCTTGTGTTAATGAATAAAGTTCTCTTATTTTAGTAAAAGCATTCACATAGGTAACCGCATTCGATCTTGGTGTTCTTCCGATAGGCGATTGATCAATTCCTATAATTTTATCTATATATTCTATTCCTTGAATTTTTTCATATTTCCCTATTGTTAATTTTGATTTGTAAAAATGGTTCATCAAATAATTATATAGGATATCGTTTACTAGGGTAGATTTCCCTGATCCTGAAACACCGGTAACAACTGTGATCAGACCGATGGGAAATTTGGGATTGATATTTTTTAGGTTATTTTCACATGCACTTAAAATTGAAATGAATTTTCCATTGTTTTCTTTTCTTTCAATGTTTTCTAAAACTTTTTTCTTTCCTGATAAAAACTCACCTGTTATAGAATTTTCATTATCGATAATATTTTTTATTTTTCCGGATGCTACTATCTGACCGCCGTGGATTCCCGCAGCAGGTCCAATATCTATCATCCAATCTGAGTTTCTTATTATATCTTCATCATGCTCTACTATTATTACGGTATTTCCGAGATCTCTTAATCTATATAATGTTTTAATTAAAAGAGAGTTATCTCTTTGATGCAATCCAATAGTGGGTTCATCAAGAACATACAGAACACCTGTTAAATTTGAGCCAATCTGAGTAGCTAATCTTATTCTTTGGGATTCCCCGCCTGAAAGTGTTGATGCTTTTCTATTTAGATTCAAGTAATTTAATCCAACACCTAGTAAGAATTCCAGTCTACTTTTGATCTCCTTTAAAATCTGTTTTGAAATAATCGCTTCATTTTGTGTTAAATTTATTTTATTAAAAAAATCTATTGTTTGATCTATTGGTAGATTACAAATATCCATTATTGATTTTCCATTTATTTTTACCGAGAGTGCTTCTTTTTTTAATCTATTTCCTTTGCATTTTTCACACGGTTTTTCTTTCATAAATTTAGTTATTTCTTCTCTTTTTGATTCAGATTCTGTCTCGTTGTATAATTTTTCTAAATTGGGAATCACACCTTTGAATCTACCAGAATATTCCCAAGAACTTTCATTTGATTTTGAAATATAGTTATAATTAATTTTGATATCTGTTCCATATAAAATAACATTTAATTGCTCTTTATTCATTTTTTCTATGGGTGTATTTAAATTAAAGCCAAATTTTCTTCCAACATCTTTTAGCATCGATGTTCTAAAACTTGCAAACTGGCCAGTTGACCATGGTTTTATGCCTCCATTTAGAATACTCTTGCTTTTATCTGGAATTATTAAATCAGGATCAAATTCTATTTCTATTCCTAAACCATTACATTTGCTACATGCGCCAAATGGTGAGTTAAATGAAAAAAATCTGGGTTCCATCTCTCCCGAATTTATATTGCAATATGGACATGCATTTTTTTGCGAAAATAAATGGTCTTTATCTTCTATATTCACAATCATTAATCCCTCGCCCATATTTAGCGCATTTTGTACAGATTCGAAAATTCTATCTTTTTCTATATTTCTAAAATCTGGAATTATTCTATCTATTATTACGTCGATTGAATGTCTTTTTTGCTTTTCGGTTTCTGGTATTACATCTATTTTTTCAAATTCATTTAAATTTACTATTTTTTTATCTATGCGTATTCTTAAATATCCTTCATCTTTTAAATTCTTTAAAACTTTTTCATACACACCTTTTTTTTCTATGATTATGGGGCATAAAATAAATATAGTTTTTTTATTTATTTCTTTAATATTTTCTATTTCTTTTATTATTTTGTTAACTATTGCATCAATGGATTGTTGGGATATTCTTCTATCACATTGAGGACAATGTGGAATTCCAACCTTGGAGAACAATAATCTTAAATAATCATAAATTTCTGTTATTGTTCCTACTGTTGAGCGCGGATTTTTATTTGTAGTTTTCTGTTGAATTGCAATTGCCGGAGATAAACCTTCTATTGCATCTACATCTGGCTTATCCATTATTTGCAAAAATTGCCTTGCATATGCTGATAGTGATTCGACATATCTTCTTTGACCTTCTGCAAAAATTGTATCAAAGGCTAGTGTGGATTTCCCTGATCCCGAAAGACCTGTAAATACTATTAATTTATTTTTTGGAATATCCAAATTTATATTTTTTAAATTATGCTGTTTCGCACCTTTAATGATAATACTATTATTTTCCATTTGATTTCTATATGTTTTATATTTTAATCAGGATCTCTTTTATTTTCTTTAAATCTTCTCTCTGTTCTATAGCTTTTTCAAAGTCTAGATCTTCTGCAAACTTATTCATTTGATTTTCTATTTTAATTGACAAATCCATCAAATCGTTCCTTGTCATTGTTTTCAAATCTAAATCAAATTTTGATATGTTTGAAATTTTTTCTGGAACTTGTTTAATGATTGTTTTAGGCTCGATTTTATTGATATCGTTATATTCCATTTGCTTTCTTCGTCTTTTATTGGTTTCTACAACTGCTTCCTTTATGGACTTTGTTACAGTATTTGAATATAAGATTACCTTCCCATCTATATTTCTTGCAGCCCTACCAAAAGTTTGAATTAGACTTGTATAGCTTCTTAAAAATCCTTCTTTGTCCGCATCCATTATTGCTACAAGTGAAACTTCTGGTAAATCGAGACCCTCTCTTAATAAATTGATTCCCACAAGAACATCAAACTCCCCTGATCTTAATTGTCTTAGTAGTTCTGTTCTTTCTATTCCATTTACTTCTGAATGCATATATCTTACTTTTATATCCTTTTTTGATAAAAATTCTGCCATGTCTTCTGCCATCTTTTTTGTCAAGGTTGTAACCAATGTCCTTTGGTTTTTGACAGATCTTTTGTTTATCTCTTTAATCAAATCTTTTATTTGATCTTTGGTTTCTCTAATCTCTATTTGGGGATCTACGAGCCCAGTTGGCCTTACAACCTGTTCTACCAGATTGTCATTCTTATTTAATTCGTATTTACCGGGAGTTGCAGATACAAAGATTACGTTTTCAAAATATTTTTCAAATTCTTCAAATTTTAGTGGTCTGTTATCGAATGCACTTGGTAATCTAAATCCATAGTCTACCAGTGTTTTCTTTCGTGAGTGATCTCCTTTGAACATTGCCATAACTTGAGGCAGTGTTACATGAGATTCATCAATTACGAGTAGAAAATCTTTTTTAAAAAAATCTAAAAGACAATATGGTGGTTCACCTGGTTTTCTTCCATCAAAGTGCCTTGAATAATTTTCAATTCCATTGCAATATCCTAATTCTGTAATCATTTCTAAATCATAATTTGTTCTTGATCTGAGTCTTTGTTTTTCTAATTCTGTAGGAAGATGCGGTAACCATTCTTCCAATTCTTCTTTTATTGATTTTATTGCTCTATTCTGTACGTTATCATCTATCAAATAATGCTTTGCTGGAAAAATAGTTACTATTGATTTTTCCTCTCTAATAGTTTCTTTTGTATCTTTATTTAATGTAAAGATGTTCTCTATCAAATTACCATAAAGACTTATTCTGATCATATCTTTTGAATACCCTGGAATTATGTCAATAATATCTCCTTTTGATCTAAAAGTCCCATTCAAAGGATTAGTATCATTTCTTTCATATCTTATTTTTACTAGTTTATGGATAATTGATTTTCTGCTTATATTCATACCTTTTTTTAACATGATTGATTGTTCTTTCCATTCTGTTGGTGATCCTAGCGAATAAATACATGATACTGTAGCCACAATGATTGTTGGTTCACCTGACAATAACATCGATGTTGATTCTAGTCTCATCTGTTCGATTTTTTCATTAATTTCTGTATCCTTTTCTATATAGGTATCCGTTTGTGGCATATAGCTTTCCGGTTGATAGTAATCATAAAAACTAACGAAATATCCTACATTATTATTTGGAAAAAATTCTTTAAATTCTGCGTACAATTGTGCTGACAGTGTTTTATTATGAGAGATTACTAGAACGTTTTTATTTAATTTAGAAATAACATTTGCAATAGTGAATGTTTTGCCACTACCAGTAACACCTAACAAAATTTGTTTTTTTTTATTTGATTTTACACCTTCAATTAAATTATTTATTGCTTGTGGTTGATCTCCTTTTGGAGATAGAGAATCTGAAAGAATAAATACTTTTTTCTTCTTTGTATTTGCGTTTAGATCAACATTTTCTTCATCGTCATTATTAATTGTTAAAATATTATGTGCGGAAGAAAAGTTATTCAATCTTATTTTATATATACATCCAAGCGAAATAAATATTATTTTAATTTTAAAATTAATTTAGAAAAATTTATTCAGTGCATTCACAGGAGAGACTTTTGAACCTTTGTAGGCCGGATACAAACCTGAAAAAATGCTTAATCCTATTACGACGATAAAGATTTTTAAAATTTCTACTAAATTGAAAACTGGATAAATTTTTATTGGTAATTTTAAGAAAAATAAAAAAGCATTTAAAAGAACATAGGAGCCTAAAAATCCAAATAAGATTCCGATTATTGCGCCAATTATGCCTATTATTACAGATTCTGTTAAAAACAGCCCCAGTATTGTTTTGTTTGTACCACCTAGGGTTTTTAATATTCCAATTTCTTGGGTGCGCTCAACTACTGATGTGTATATTGTTATTATAATTCCTAATGAACCTACTATTAGAGAGAATGCTGCTATGCTTGATATAAAAGTCGAAATGCCTACTATAAATTTGGTCAATGTTTTTAGTATTTCCAAAGAGTTTAGAATTGAAACCTGATTGTTAAAATGCTTCTGTATTGTTTTTACAATATTATCAACTTTGTTTATATCATTATACGTTAAAAATAATATATCATAATCGCTTGATTTATTGAGAATTTCTTTACCTTCTTTAGTTTCAATGAAAGCGGAGTTATCAATTACTGGATTGCCCGTAGAATTGATGATTGCAATCACATCAAAATTATTGTTATCTTTTGATGATGATGATGAGGTTGATGGATTTGTACTATCTTTAATGTTTTGTACAGTTACGTTGGTATTTACTCTATTGTTATCCGAAAGAGATAAACTTTCACTTATTTTTTGAGGTAGTATTATAATTTTTTTATTTGATGTCATTGATGATTTATTTAATATTTGATTGTTATTAAAATCTGGAATGATATTTTTTAAATTGGTAAAATTAGCTGCAATCACATTGGTTATATCTGATTTATTGCCGTGCTTGAGTAATATCATACCTTGATATGCTGGGTCTACAAAATCCACACCGCTTATATTTTGGAGGTATTTTATAGTGTTGCTATCAAAAGGTATTCTTTTTTCTACTACAGTTAAATTTTTATCAAATAAAACTTCTAGTTTATTTTGGATATTTTGTAAGTTAGATTGTTGTATTTTATCCGAGTTTGAAATTATTATTTGATTAGGTAGAATTTTTTTGAAATTTTGTTCTACATAATCAATAAGACCTTGAGTTAAACTATTTAAGGATACTAATAGACCGCATCCCATTGTTATCATCACTATTGTGAGTATATTCCGGGTTTTCCTTTCTTTAATTGAACTTAGTGTTAAAAAGACTACCTCTTTGAAATCCATCTTTTCTTAATGAAATAGCTTCTTTTGTTATTATATAATGTTTTTAAATTCGATTCTGATTATCATAATATTGGGTAAATCTAATGAAATTCTTGCTGTTCAAAATATTGCATGTGAGACACTGGGTAATTTAAAAGAATTTCTTTTGTCCGATGGATATAGTATTTCGGAAATCCTTGCATCAAAGCAAAAAATTCCTGAAACTATTGATAATTTTGATGCAATATTTATCTTGGGCGGCCCTATGTCTGTAAATGATAATTTAGAATATTTGATAAAAGAAGAGCAACTCATCGTTAATTCTATAGAATTAGGAATTCCGGTTTTGGGGATTTGTTTAGGATCTCAACTTCTAGCAAATTCATGTGGCGGCAAAGTACAAAAGGGATCAAAAAAAGAAATTGGCTGGGGATTTGTTGATATAACTGATTATGGCAAAAATTCTTTATTTAAAAATATTGTAGATAAAACAATCCCAGTATTTCAGTGGCATGGTGATACATTTGTATTGCCTGAAAATGCCATCGTTTTATCTTTATCTAAATTATATATCCAAGCATTTGAATATAAGACTGCATTTGGAATTCAGTTCCATTTGGAAGTAACAGAAAAAATGATTTTAGATTGGATACAGGAATACCAGAAAGAGATTCAAGATGCAAATGTAGATAAGCAGGAATTAGTATTCGAAATAGAAAAAAAGGTTAAAGATTTAAACAGATATTCAAAAATAGTCTATGAAAATTTCATATCTTTAATTGGAAAATAAATTTTTTTATTTTATAATCGATTTAGCTATATCAATAACTTTTTAATAATATTTTGGATGAAGAGGTAGGTTGAAGAGCATAGTACATATATGTTTTACAATATTTTTTGATATCTAGAGAATTAATTATTTGTTAATCTGAGTTAACAACTGCGTGTATACAAAGGCACATTCTCGCCAAATATTTATGATTTCTCATCTGCCATAATTTTTATTATAAATATTCTTCCACTTATTGACCGCTAGCCTTATTTCTTGCTCATCTTTAAAAATAAAATTATTGATTGCTTGTTTCTGTAACCATGATATCTTACTTCAATCAGGCAGAATTCTGACGCTCGTACCGGCAAGAATACAAATTTTATTCTTGGATAATGCTTTATACCAATTGACATATATCCAAACTATACGTTTGCCATCAGTTTATTTTTCTTAATAAATCCTTTTAGCTAAGTTAACCCGTTATCATCCTATATATTCATCTGACTCGGCCGAGAATCATTTGAAAATATCTACAGATATGAACAAAATATAAAAACAAAGGAAAGAATACTACTTGTTCTCAATATAGTTTATCAAGACAAGATGTCCGCTCAGGTAGTCAGAGACCTTCTTCATCAAAGTAAAACTTGGGATTCAGACCGGTTAAAAAGATATGTTGTATAGATTAAAACTAGACCTAAAAGCGGCACACAATCCAAACTATCAGAAGAAGAGATAGAGTATCAGATTAAGAAAGAACTAATAGAAAGCAACAGTCATGGTTAGAGAACCACAAAACAGGTGGAAGAAGAGTTAATCGTAAAGAAAAGTGTAATAAAATATCCATTTATTTATACACATATACCGTCGTATCCTCCGTAAATGAGTTTTCAAACAAAAGAAGGTACCAAGAAAAGTACATGTTAATACTGCATCTTAAGAGGAAAAAGAGGATTTCAGAAAAAGACTACAGAACAGATACTTGTGGATAAGCAGCTACAACAACAACAACAACACAACAAAATGAAAAAAAGGCTTTACCATAGTATCTGTGTAGATGAATCATTTTTCCTTGATGATTCTTGTAAGACACGTTTGGATTGATGAGAAAAAAAGACTTGTTGTTAGAATAACAGGCTCACACCAACATTCTTGTATTTTTGGAGACGTAAGCATAGAGGATAAGAAGATGCAAGCAACTATAAGACAGTATGATATTTTCAACGGCGGTGAGATACATTCCTTGTTGATTATCTAACTAATACATGCTAAATTTCCTAAAT
>JAICXY010000122.1 GCA_025934495.1 Candidatus Nitrosocosmicus sp. | reverse complement strand
TATTCGAAAAGTTTTGTTTCCATCAATGTACCCATCTTTTATAACAGGGAGTATCACCGGTTGGGGTGGAGGATGGAACGCTCTAATAGTCGCAGAATATCTCGTGTTAGGAAACAAGACATATACGGTATTAGGTATCGGGTCTTTGCTAGATAGAGCATCGTATGATGTAGGAAATACAGTTTTAGTACTTTTGTTAGTTGGCATTATGTCAGTAGTAATTGTCATAATTAACCGTTTGATATGGAGACAAATTTACAAAAAAGTAGTCAAAAAATATAGCATCAATACATAAATAAAATTATAAGTTTCATTGACTTTTGGATAATATGAATCGTATTTTATAACATAACATATCTGCTCCTCCTGTTTATTGAAATTAAATTTATAATTCTTGGATAATTAGAAATTAAATTTGATGTAATGGATTTTGTATTCTACTATTGATATTAAATAAGTAATAGGAAATGGAAATATGTGCTAATAAATGATTTATGGATGATTATATATATATCAAAGCAAATCCTGCATACAACTATGCTCTTTTAAAATTAGTTTTTTATTGATATAAAAGAAAATAATTTGTTTTATGATATTTCGATGAATGGTTTGAAATTATATGGGAATAGTTTATTTTTACAAATGCGATTAAAAATACTCATTCTAAAAATAGTATAGAAAATAAATCCCCGTTGTTATAGAAAAATATTGGACAAGCTCAAAAAATCTGCTGAATATGTTACCACTCCTCTGCTTGCACTTAGAGGTGTCAATAAAAAATATGCCGACAACAATGGAAAATCTATTACAGTTCTCAATAATATTTGTATATCCATAAATCATAATGAATTTGTCTCCATACTTGGACCATCAGGTTGTGGAAAGTCAACATTATTGAGGATAATTATGGGGCTTGATTCATATAATTCAGGAGATGTTTTATTTAAAGGGGAGATCATTAACGGAAAAGTGAATCCGTTTATGACAATGGTATTTCAATCATTTGGTCTTTTTCCTTGGCTAACGGTGGTCGAAAACATTGAATTTGGATTAGAGTCTATGCATATTCCAAAGGCCCAACGGCTAAAAAAAAGCCTCAGTGTGATACAAGATGTGGGATTAGAAGGCTTTGAAAATGCTTACCCTAGAGAATTATCTGGTGGGATGAAACAAAGAGTGGGTATTGCAAGGGCACTTGTAACTGATCCCGAAATACTTCTTATGGACGAGCCATTTTCTTCCCTCGACCCTTTAACAGCTGAGGCTTTAAGGGAAGAGGTTCTCAAAGTTTGGAGTAACAAATTTTCTACACCTGACGTAGTTATGATGGTGACTCATAGCGTTGAAGAGGCGGTATATATGTCAGATCGAATTATAATTCTAAGCCATAGACCTGCTACTGTTGTAAAAGAAGTTAATGTCAATATACCGAGACCTCGGGAAAAACGTGACAAGGCTATATATGAATATTCTGATCAAATTACAACTCTAATCGCATGATCAAAATTATTGTATACTTCCTTTTGTGATCCAAAAAGAACGACTTCATACAATTCATTGAGAACATAAAAAATTTAAATCATTGACAAAATAGACAAATTAGTATATTAAAAATTGGAGATATTGAAGGTTCATTATAGCGTGTTATTGGGGTTTCTTGAGGTATTGGATGACTTGGGCGGTAAATCAGATGTAGCAGAAATTGCATCTAAACAGGGGTTAGAGCTAGATGATCTTTTGCCAATACTTGAGTCGGGCGAGATGTTGGGACTTGTAAAGGTTCAATCAGGGGATGTATCAATAACTGAAAAAGGACATTTATTCATAGCCGCAAGCCCAAAAGTGAGAAAAAAGATACTAAGAGATATTATTGTTAATTTGGATATATTTAGGAAATTAATTGACCTTATACAACAAAGTGAAAAGGGAAATATCACAAAAGAAGATTTTTTAGATTTCATTTCTGATAACGGATTTGCTCTTGATTTATCTAATGAGGATAATAGTTTTAATGACTTTGACTGGATTATTGAATGGGGTAGACAATCCCTTATTCTCAGCTATGATGCCAATACTGAAACTATTGCTTTAAGGCCTAAAGCCTCATAATCTGCTACAAGTCGCTACTTGACAATTTTGGGTAAAAGTATGCTGATACGAAAATAATCTAAAATTAATTTAAATAAAAGCAATTTATAATTCACTTTTTCATAGTTTTAACTCAATTGAAATAAATGCTTCGTTTGAATACAATTTAATGCATGGGAATTTATTGCTCTGTCGAATAACTGATTTGAATACAACAACCAATTAGACTAGTATTGCATCATGTCATCATCTTGTCCATAAAAGTTATAGATCTACCTTTAACATCATCTCATTTATGATGCTGTTCCACGTTAAAGAAGACTCGTGTTAACCAAACGTTCTCTTTATGAATGAGAATGCAGATTCGACCATCCATTTAGCATAACCAATCAAAAGAAGAAAAGTATTAGAATAATGAAATGGTTCACCGATTTTATTTTTACTCATCTATTTTAGCTCAATATCTCAGTTTTTAATGACTTCAAAGCCTAACAGTATTTCATCACCTCTTCTAACTAGAGATCGGTTGTAGGTGGACTATTTCATACAATCTGTTGGTAGATGTTAGCTAAATGTATTTAGAAAGGGGAATAATGTAACAAAAAAGATGGAACTAAAAAACATACAGAAATGCAATGGACCGAGTGGGATTTGAACCCACGACCACCTACGTATCCTCTGCAAATATGCATGCAAGGCAGGTATTCTACCAGACTAAACTATCGGCCCATTAAATAATTAAATCAAAATGTGATAGTGGCATATTTTATTGTTTATATTGATAATACTATATAGCCCAATAAAACATGGTAAATATATTATCTAGCTAAGAATATTAAACAACTATGACAAAACAATATGCTGATCAAAGTGTTTTATGTGAAACTGAGTGGGTATACAATAACCTTGACAATCCAAACATAAAAATACTAGAGGTAGATTATGATGTCGAAAATGCTTACAAAGAAGGCCACATACCAGGAGCACATATGGTTTGGTGGAAAAAAGATATTAATGACGTTTCTACACGAGATATAATAAATAAAAAACAATTTGAAAATTTAATGTCACGTATAGGCATATTACCTGAAACAGAACTAGTATTGTATGGCGATTTTAATAACTGGTTTGCAGCATTTGCTTTTTGGGTTTTTAAATATTTTGGCCATAAAAAGATTAGAATAATGAATGGTGGAAGAAAAAAATGGGAAAATGAAAATCGAGAATATACCAAAGAAGAACCCCAAGAAATACCAACAAAATATGTTGCATCTGCTCCTGACGAAGGATTAAGAGCATATTTGGATGATGTTAAACGTTCTTTTAAAAAAGTTGAAGTTGGATTGGTTGATGTCCGATCTCAAAAAGAATTTAATGGCGAAATAACCGCCCCACCTGAATATCCTATGGAACATGCCCAAAGAGGTGGCCATATTCCTGGTGCAAAAAATATTCCCTGGATTCAAGCCATAAACGAAGATGGAACTTTTAAGACTGTTGAAGAATTGGAATCGCTATATGGAAATCTTGGTATTACGCCAGATAAACATATAATATGTTATTGTAGAATTGGAGAACGTTCTTCTCATACATGGTTTGTATTAAAATACCTTCTCGGTTATCCATCGGTTAAAAATTATGATGGCTCTTGGACTGAATGGGGCAACATGATCGGTAATCCAATTGAAAAATAAGTGATTTAAAATATGACTGAATCCAAATCAATACCAAATACCTCTTTAAATTTGATAAAAAAAGGAAAATTCTATTTCATATACGAAGATTCTAAAGAGTGGATTCTAGAAGATAAAACAAAAAGAGGTTTAGAAGTCAAAGAAAAAACAAATGATCCAGAAAGAAATGTTTTGTCAGATAAAGGAATGATTTATGATATGGATGGTAAGGGAAATAAAGTAAATATTAGATGGTTTTATCCAAAGGATAAATTTTTATTACAAACAGTAGAACAAAATGCACAGATAATGGAAAAACGTTATCTTGAAATTCAAGAAATAACATGTCCTAGCGATTAACCCCTCAATACAAAGAAATGACTAAAAGATAAAAGAAAAATTGACATTAATGGGGTTATTTTTCTAATTGAAGATATTGAATATTCTCTATATCTTTACTTTAATGACCTTTCTTTAAGAAATACATCCAAAGCAACATCTTTTTGTATAAAAATTAAGATATTACATCGTAATTAAAGATCGGATACAAAAGTACAAACTAGAAAGATTATTCCATAATAAAACCAAGATATCGAATTTATAATCGATGAATCTCAAATTAAATGAGAATCTGAATATATCTGGCTCTGGGTTGCTAGTTACTTTTTGAAACTGAAACATCCTCTGAATTCTTTTTATGAGAGAAACATTACCGAAAGAACAATCCAGCAGTAAATTAAAGATAGGAACAAAGAATGTTTTGACGATTACTTTCCATGCAGTAGAAAGAAAAAAATGTAAACTAAAGTATGTTCAACAATGGCTTAATTTATTTACTGGCTACTACAGCAAGGAGAAATAATTCCTTAACTTTAGAGCCGTGATAACAATAAAATTATTAAAAGAATTTAATATGTGATCTTGTATAATATTAATATGAGAATCGACATTCAAAAAGAAATCACTAGTGGATTGAATTATTATTTTTGCCATAAACAAAAAGGAAGTTATATTAATATCAATGGACTTTTATAATAAAAAAAAGCTAGTTAATAAGGTTATTCTATTTTAATATGACTGAAGAAAAAAAAAATATAGAGTGCTTTGTATGTGGAATAGTAGAAAGCATTCCTTTTAAATGCAATTACTGTAAAGAATATTTTTGTAGTCATCATAGAAATCCTATCAATCATTCTTGTCCATTTGTAAATGTATATAACAAGAAAAGACAGGACATGCTGCATAATAATCAGAATTATAGATCAAACACATCATTTTCACAATTATTGTTAAGGGTTTTGCATATTAAAACTTCAAAGACTGAATTGTTGCACCTAACCATAGCCACACTATTAGTCACTGCTGTTGGACTTTCATTAAACGGGTATAGACATTTTTCCTGGCAATTTCTTGCCATTTTTATCAGTGCATTTCTTGTTCATGAATTAGCACACAAATTTTTAGCTCAATATTATGGAAGTTGGGCAGAATTTAGAGCACAAATGTCTGGTCTTCTTATAACAGCAATATCTGCTCTTCCTATAATGCCATTTAAGTTTATAGCACCCGGTGCAGTGATGGTCGGTCTAAGTGATGGGAATAAGTTTGGTAGAGTCGCATTAATAGGTCCACTTACGAATTTAGTTATGGGTTTTTCATTCCTACAGCTGTCATTATTTAGTGGTTCATACAGTCCTTACTTTACAATAGGTGCATCATTTAATGCGTGGATTGCAATGTTTAACCTGATACCATTAGGGGTATTAGACGGACAAAAGATATTTGATTGGAATAAGATAATATGGGGAATTACAATGGCTGCTGCGATGATCCTCTTTATAATTGGATATTTGTAAATATTCTATCACTCTAATGAAGTATACATTAATGGAAAATTGACAATCATAATTTATATAATGTATTGCGAATCTTTCTTTTGTTATTTGATATTCCTAAAACAAGGTAATATCTTACAAAATTTTTTTTACAAAATCTATTTCTTGAGATTAGTACTTTATGATATACTAATGTAAAGACCGTAGTAAAAAATATCTCAAGCTGTGTAATTAGATTGTCAATGAAAGCAAATATTAATGTCTATTACACTAATTTTTTACTAGATAGTTCTTGACTTGCTTTTTGCTGCAATTTTCTTGAATCATTTGTCCCTGTATAAAACTCATCTTTATCTCACCAGTACCAAAACTCGAAAACGTCCATATTGTACCATAATCCCCATAATAAGATGTCTTGGGTCTGACTATTTTTTGAAGGTCGAGTTCTTTACTTGCTCCATCCTTTGTCTTGTAGGTCTGTAATTAAAATTATCTTATCGGTATAATTTTTCAGCAGTTTGGTTTGATTTTAGTTCTGAATCTATCATATACAAAGGAATAATGATAAAAGGAGAATTTTAGCGTTAGCATATTATTGTAAAATATTATATAAAGTTTACAAAATCGTTATTATTCCAATATTTTGAGAAATACTGGAATCTGCTATCTATTGCTTAATTTTTTTTACTCCATAACTTCTTTATTATCTGTATTGCTTCTTTAGATCTTTTTAATCTCCTTCCACAAAAGGCCGATCGAAACCTCTAGAAACTTTACTCATTACTTATCTTTTTATAATCAAGATCAACATGTATAGAATACAATATATCAAGTAATGGAAAAGATTGTGGACATTAATATTCAAAAGAATGATGTGAGGCAAATGGATTTATTTTTTCATAAATATATATGAAAACTCATTCAATTAGTTTTTATTTGTTATCTTATTATTCAAATAGAAAAGATTTTCATTACTAATTTATTATTTTTTCTTATTTTATATTTTAAATGGTAAAAATTTTGTAATAATTGCAATACAAAGATTAATATGTCATTTTAGCAATATATTAAGGGCTACTATTAGATTTAACACCTATAGTACAAAGGTGAGTAATTAATAAGTCAAAACGTAATTAATTCATCTTCATTAATACTATGCTTATTATGTAAAGGTACTAATAATATACTTACCGACCCAGAATCAGGAGAAGTAATTTGCACTAATTGTGGAATTGTACTAATTGATAAAGTACAAGAGACAAAAGCCGAATGGAATACATTTGAACCTGGAGATAGAAATTCAAAAACTAGAACTGGTGCACCAACATCCTTAGCAAAACATGATAGAGGACTTTCCACAATAATAGGTAAAATTAACAGAGATGCAGCAGGTCAACAGATTGATACAATAATGAAAAATAGGATAAATAGATGGAGAAAATGGGATTTTAGAAGTCAAAATAGTCACGAACAAAGAAATCTGCATAATGCATTTATCCAACTTGACATGATGAAAGGTGCATTAGGTTTACCTGATTCAATAATAGAAAAGATAGCCTATCTTTATAGAAAAATACATGGAAGAGGTTTGGTAAAAGGTAGAACAATAAAAGGCGTATTAGCTGTTGCGTCTTATATTGCATGTAGAGAAATGGAAATACCAAGAACATTAAAAGAGATATCTAACATTTCTAATGTCCACGAAAAAGAAATATCAAAAATTTACAGAAAAGTGATGGTTGAACTAGATCTTAAGGTACCTCAACTCGATCTAATGAGAATCATTGTAAAATTATCAAACAATTGTGGAATATCGGAAAAAGCTAAAAGATATGCAATGAAAACCATGGACAAAATAATAAAAAAAGAAATTTCAGTAGGGAAACATCCAATGGGTTTAGCCGGTGCAGTTCTTTATATGTCATGTAAGAATTATGATGAAGGCATCACTCAAGGTCAAATTGCAAAGGCGGCAGGAGTAACTGAAGTTACAATAAGGCATAATTTGGCTAGTATAATGAAAATGATATAAAAAATCAAATAAAAATACAAACATAATTTTTTTTAATTTCCAATTATTACTATTATTTTTATCCTTCTAAAAGGCTCTGTTAACTTAAGGTATTATTTCTTTATTGTGTTGGTCAATGAACATATTAAACCATTGTTATACATGCTTTAATTTACGTCATTCTTCTTTTTACAAGGAAAGTAGTCATCAAAAGTGAGTCTATCTTTTATGTACTGCTGCATTGTTCTTTCAATAATGCTTTTTTCATTCTTGTATACAAAAGAAGAATGTAGATGATGGTTTAATTTAAGAAACGACAGACTTGAGGTTGGTACCATGTACCATCACCATCTATGGAAACTGGGTGCATCCCATATTCATTTACAACGCCCGACAGAAAACGTTCGGCTACTACTGCAACTATATTTTTTGTTCTTTTGATAAGTTGTTGAAAGAATTTCTCTCTATTTTGGTTCGATAATGGCGATCCAAAGCCATATTAATTCAGAGCCGGCTTTTACTACGGTTTCATCGATGATATTTCATCAATATTCTTCTTCTTTGATTTCTGTGGATTATATTTTGTACTTTTGTATCCATCAGTTCCAGATTGAAGCATGACTTCTTTACTAAAAATAAAAAGAAAGGTAATGCTTTAGCCGTTTTCTAAATAAAAGTCCAAGAAAGTACAAGTGCAATCCCATCCTATAATTTGCGAAGGTGTTCTACTGTCTCTAGATCTCATAGATAAAATAGTCATTTTCAAGGTATAGGTTTTTCCTTAAGTTAACAGGGCCGTCTAAAATGCATAATTATTTATAAATTGGAACTCTATAAAAATGGCTCTGAACTTGATGGTTTAATTATGATGGTTTAATTATGACATTTTTATCTTGTGATACGTGAATAAACTTTTAGAATTATTCAATAAATTTATCTCAAATTTTGCAAAATATTATTATTTCTTTTTTAATCCTTTTCTTCTAGAAAGTTAGTATATTTTATTTGCCATCTTGATAGCCCATCATATGCATTAGCTCAAATTCTTTGGTATTCTGGTGCCGATATTCTTTACCACTAAAAATCCAAAATAAACTTCTGCAACACTGAAGATAATCCATATAAATAAATCATATATTTAAAGCAGGCATAAATGAATGTTCAGTAGTAGATCTTTTGCATAATTAGGACCATGAGAAAAATTTCAAATGATGGAATACATCTTGATCGTACTCAGCAAATTAAAATGTAAATATCACATAATTTCATTTATAGGTTGCAAAATTTTGATAGGCGTCTAATTATGTAAAAGATCTAGTTTTAAAAACCATGTATAGCATGCTATGATGTGAACCGTTTTTTGCGTTATTAATTGACGTATAAAACATTTTGTTCTTATGTACGTACAAAATTTAAAATTCTTTAGATATTCAAAAGTTTCAATTATTCCTTGTTTAGCATATACTTGTAAGTTAACAAATTGTTATGATCGGGTAAAGAATATTGAATATCTATTCTGTTGATCTAAAACTTTACCGACAACTTTTTACTATTCTGTATATATAGCAAAATTAATCATCAAAATTGATATTATTTGGAGTATGTCTTTTTATACATTTTCCTAAATTTTAATTATACATTAATCTAGGATTATTTTTTTATCAATATCTTGATAATACCTCATTGATTTATTGTTATGCTGTTGTTATTGTTGTTATCTTTAATCCTTTTTCTGTTTGACCTCTGCAATTACTTCTTCTAGATACACTTTGATATCATCCTCCTGCATTGAAGAAAAAGCACCACTTTCCTCTTTCATTCTTTTATTATATTCTTGAGCTATTTTCATTAC
>JAICXY010000042.1 GCA_025934495.1 Candidatus Nitrosocosmicus sp. | reverse complement strand
ATCCGGGAATAACAATTTAAGAAATAGGGAAGTTGAACTTCAGATAAAAGATTATCATAAATGGAAAAAGAAAAGAAAGTATGGACAACGATGGATGGTTGAAACAGCATTTTCATCTATAAAGCGGATGTTTGGTGAATATACATCTCTGCTATCAGGTTTCAAAATATGGTAAAAGAGATGACAATGAAGGTATCGTTGTACAATCTGTTTAGAAGAATTGTATAAAATGGATGAAAATAATTTAAGGAAATCTAGTTATGCAACAGAGCAAATAATATCTTATTCTTTCCATGCTAGTAGATGAAATATCTTTGTTGCAAACTAAAATAAAACGTGAATAATTATTATTCCTATTTAGTTCATAAAACAAATCCAAACTTTTCAACATCTCCTCTTTAGACAATTTCGTTAAATTTGTGGACTTTATCTGCCATGACCACAAATCATGATTTATATTTTCAGTTTCAATGTCGTTCTCGTATTCACATATTATTCTTAATAGTTCTACTTTTTTGCAATACATTCTAACAGATAAGAAGGCAATAATGGCTTTTTGGTAGTCAAATCCTCTTATTGTATTTTGTCCCCCTTTTCTGAATCTATTATCTTCTTGTCTATACACATAATAGAAATTTATAATATCAAAATAAAATTTCGCATAATTTAAATTTAATAATTGTAAAATTATCTGTGTAGATATTATTATAAAGATAATTGATTTTTTTCATGGTTTTCTAATTGGCTTTTAATTAGTTCGTTTAGTTTAAACATATAAGAATACAAAATGTGAAATAAGTATAATTATTCAAAGTCTAGGTTTTAGATATATTTTTCCAACAACTAGAAAAAAATGATTCTTGCTTTAATCCTGACAAAGATTGATTTTTCTCTTTAAGTTAATCACATAGGCAGATTTTAACAAATAGATAAGCAACTATCTTACAAAGAAACGATGTATGCGTATAAAATAACAACTTTCGACTTTACTAAATAAAATTCTATCTTCATTTGTTGAAAATATATTAGCATCATAAATTACAGGTCTAGTTAATGAAACAATTAACATACGGTATGCGTTTTTTTATCACATTTAGCATAACTTTAAGCCTTATAGGATTACCGTCTTCGTCAATAATGTCAAATAACTTTTTACACCAAGCCGCTTTTGCACAACAACAGCAGATATTATTATCACAACATAAGCAACAGCAGCAGCGCCCAAATATTTTAATGATAGTGGGAGATGATTTTGGTTTTTCAGATATAGGTGCTTTTGGTAGTCAAATTTCAACCCCTAATCTTGATGCATTAGCAAAAGATGGCAAGATTTTAACAAACTATCACACAAATCCAGTTTGCTCTCCTGCTAGAGTATCTCTACTCACGGGTGTTGATCATCATATAGGTGGAATTGGAACAATGTATGAAGCTATTGCTCCAAATCAGATCGGAAAGCCAGGTTATGAGACATATATCAATGATAAGACTGTCACTATTGCAGAATTATTAAAAGATGCAGGATACCATACTTATCTATCAGGCAAATGGCATTTATCGGGAAATAGTGCTCAAAATGGTACCTTGCCACATGATCGTGGATTTGAGAAAAGCCTCACTTTACTTAACGGAGGCGCAAACCATTTTAACACTCAAGCACAGCCACTTGAGAAAATTTCTTTTGCTGAAGATGGCAAGATTATTCCTAGGCCAGGAAATTCTACTCTATACTCTAATGATTTGTATGCAGACAAGATGATTGAATACATAAAAAATGGTGCATCAGATGGAAAACCATTCTTCGCATATTTGGCCTTTCAAGTAGCGCATTCTCCATTCCAAGCCCCAGAAGGAACAATAAGCAAATATTTCAAAACATTTAGTGTAGGATGGGATGAACTAAGAAAGCAATCATTTGAAAAGCAAAAAGAACTTGGATTTTGGCCCGCAGATATGAAATTACCTCAAAGAATTCCACCAAATCAACCTTGGAATGAGCTTACACAGGGACAAAAGAATTATGTTATAAGAATACTTGCAACACACGCTGCAATGATTGAGGACATGGATCATGCAATAGGAAATGTGATACAGGTTCTCAAACAAAAAGGACAATATGATAATACATTGATTGTGTTTGTTTCAGATAATGGCTCCTCAGAACCTGCTCCATTATTATATATTGCATTAAGTGCAATCCTTAATTCAGGGAAGCCCTCTTTCTTAGCCACAGTTAATAATTCATTATCCAATATTGGTAATGCAAGCTCTATTGTCAACTATGCTGCTTGGGGATCATATTCAACCACTTCTCCGCTATCAGGATACAAAACAACCATGTATGAAGGAGGAACAAGAGTTCCATTTGTGATAAAGGAACCTACTAGTGCATTATCTTCTTCATCATCCAGTTCCAATTCCACAACAGCATTTAAGTCTAATAGAGTTATCAAGGCGTTTGCATTTGTAAATGATCTTGCTCCAACCATCCTCGATTATGCAGGCATTAACCATTTAGAAACTATGTATAATGGTCATCCTGTGCACCCAATCATGGGCAAATCACTAAAGCCGCTTTTAAATGGAACTGTTAACAGGGTTCACGGCCAAAATGAAATTGTTGCAGATGAAATGTTTAACAATAGTGCTGTGTATATGGGGGACTGGAAGGCCACAAAACATCCACCTCCAGTTGGCGATGGAAAATGGCAGCTGTTCAATTTGACTAGTGATCCAGGTCAAAATTATGATGTAGCGAGCCAACATCAAGATATCTTGCAGAAGATGAAAGATGGATATGACACCTATGCAAAGAATGTAGGTGTAATACCACCACTTGGACAAAAGTTTCAGAATATGATGGCAGTTACTATACCACCATTAGACCAATCACAGGTGACAATTACTTTGAAAGATATATTGCCTGGCAAATTTAATACTCTAAAAAGCATAAATGCAAGTAAAATACAAAGCTCAATTGCAAGCAAATTTCCAACTTTGCATGAAATACAAACTTTTTTAGAATCTTAATTTGTTCGGAAGCCAAGTGTTAAAGTAGAACAATAACAACAAACTCCATCAAATAACAAAATTATTTTATTTTTTTTCCTTTATGTTTACAGTATGATAAACAACTGAATTGATATTCACTTTGACGGGGATACAAATGAAGATCAAGTCAATCAATATCCTGTTGATGATAGACCATTAGGGAATGATAATGATGATAACCCTAACAGATTGGAAAGATATCAACAACTTCCTTTCCTACATTACATAATATCTAGATGTAAAAGCACAACATAGTAATAACTATAGGAAAGAGCCCCATACTACTTGACTTTATTTATAGAACAAATAATGGGGAAATGGAATGATATGTAATATTTTGAACAATTCCTCTCCAAATGGGTGAGGGATATTAAAGAGATTCAATCCTTTATTTACAGAAATGATTTATAGTATGAATCCGAGTATAAGATATGCATTCAAGTCCCAAACCACGCGTATTAAGCACATATTTCTAAATTAATATTAAAAGCAACAAATTAAAATAATATCTCAAACTAAATCTTTAAAATGGGTTATTAAGAATTAATTAAATTTAATGAATAGAATCTGAAAAATAGTTCAAATTAATTTTTTAGTAAAGTTTAACTTTATCTGCATTTTTGAAGATAGAAAATTTAAAAAAGATTAATCATGATTCAAACAAATTCCTAAATATTGATTGCAGTCCCATTATATTATTGGAACCCCCCAAGTTAAAGCCAAAGGTTCGAATCCCTCTCCCGTCGCTTTATCCAAGGAGACAAACACCTATCTTGGCTCTGTTCACTTAAAAAACCTATAGCTTGAATATGACATATTTTTGTTGTAATTTCAAGAAATAAACAACTTCAGGATATATTGGCTATGGTTTATATTTTTATTTTACAGGTCTTTCTTTAAGAAAGGTAGCAGATAGACTATCAGATTGCTTTATTAAAAGAAATCATGTTTCTATCTGGAACTGGATCCAAACCTTCCATGTAGAAGAAAGAAAAATTGTAAACTAAAGCATATAATTAATTGATTGGATTCATTCATCGGCCAATATAATAAAGAAACATTATCAAGTTAACAACGCCGAAATTGTTTCAGTATTAAAAATCATTTAATAGATTCAACCGAACTCATACAGCGCTTACGCCATTACCTTATTCTATAATTTATAAAATGGACAATAAAAAAATTATGGATTAAATGTTTTCTTTTTTTTGAATATTACTGAAACAAATACAGAATACCCCACGTATGAGAATGGGCATCAATTGGTCGATATAGAGAAAGGACTTTTGCTCCATTTATCGTATCTGTTACTATTCCTTTTTTTCCGATCAAAGCACTTTTTACGCTTGCAAGGTTATAAAAAGAAGTCAAATTCTTTTTATTACTACTACTTTTAATAGAGCCATTATTTGATGAATCTATTAAAGCAGTGCCGTTATGATCAAAAACTATAATCCTTTGGCCATTGCCAAGATCAAGTGAATCTATAATTTTCTGAAATTTATCTAAAGTTAATAATCCTACCCAGTATCCTAGCAATGGTTTTGATGTTTTCCATTTATTATCATAGACGGGAACAGCTATTCCAATTGCAGGTTTGTTAATTGAAGCGGACGTAAAAACAGAACTCACATACGCAAGACTATTTATGGTATTGACATTAGTTTTGTTTTGATCTTTTGATGCCCCCATCACCAATTCTGAAATTCCTTTGTACCAATCCCTATCTGCATAATTTAGACGTGGTAGCTGCTTTTGATTTTCGTAAGGTTCACCAATGTAAACATTACCATTGGGTAATAGGAAATAAACATTTTCAATATCCCTATCTATATTTATAATTTCTTTAGCCACTTGCCTCTTTGAGATATCTTGATCCTCTGGTATACCCATATACTTTATACTAATATTATTTGCATACTGAGTGTTGCTTACTGCAGGATCCCTAGATGTTACATTTAGTATATTTATTGCTTGATTTAATTCATCTTCAATTGTAGATGCAAGAACTGTCAAGGTGTTATTTTGATTTAGTAATATCTGTTTACTTTGAGTGGTAGTTTGAGAATAAGAAAAAGTAAACAGATTCTGGTTATTTGCAGTAATAAAAAAAAGTGTGGATATAACGCAAACCATACTCGCTAATAAAATAATGGTTATTCTATTCATTACCTAATACAGATCAAAGAGCAATAAATGTATTAGAATAAAGGTTATTATCTATAGGTGATGTCAAGTAATACAAAAATTATGGAAATTGCATGAATTTAAAAGAAAGCAATAACAATCTACAATATCTCCTGCTTTGTCGCCTAACTCAACAAATTTAGCTGGATTACCATTCTTAATCCTTTATGGTTGACTGGCCTTCTTTTAATAGGTATTTCCTTGGTTCGACGTGGTAAGATCCTCTTTTCATCTGATTTTCTTGATACATAAGACGGACTTAAAAGAATGAATAAAACAAGAAGAATGAATCTATTCATATTTTCAGATTCTTTTATAATCGTTATTGTAGGTTACATCCGCATATCATTTCATCTACCTTATAGACAAACAGAAGGAATAATCAAGGTCACTGGAAAAACTCTTCCAGAAAGATCACCTAGTTATGGTCATATCTGTAAAAGGATCAACAAATTAAATGTCAACATCAATAATGGCCATGTCAATAAAGATGATGATGATGATGGGTAAATCATAATTGCAGCAGACAGCACAGGTAAAGTAACAAATAGAGGGCAGTGGATGGATGAGAAATGGAATGTTCTTAATAGGAAAGGCTATCTTAAGATCAAGATCCACATAGCTGTAAACATAAAGACCAAGGAGATCCTTGCTTTGGAGGAGGAGGAGGAGGAGGTAACAGAAGAGAAGGTAGTACATGACAGCATCAAGATGTTTTAAAGGCTGTTCCACCAGACGAGAAAAACATTGTAAAGAATCTAAAATTAGTCCTTGATGACGGAGCTCATGATACAAACACAAATTTTTTTTTAGACATATTGATAAGA
Organism: Candidatus Nitrosocosmicus sp.; assembly: GCA_025934495.1. Lineage (GTDB taxonomy): Archaea > Thermoproteota > Nitrososphaeria > Nitrososphaerales > Nitrososphaeraceae > Nitrosocosmicus. The sequence goes on along the minus strand of JAICXY010000042.1, from coordinate 23,007 downwards.
ATGGAATCACGTCAGGAATAAAGGTAATAAGGAAGAATTCCATGGTTTCACCTAAAAACAACAGGTTAAGGAATATGGAAGTAGTAAGGTTACAGGCTACTAAGGATTTAGAAATGGAGAAAGAAGAAGAAGAAAAGAAAGTATGGACAACGATGGATGGATGGATGGATTACCAAGACAAACAACCTTTTCATCTATCAAGAGAATGTTTGGTGAGTATGTATACTTAATAACATTAATTCGTGATCTAAGTAGATACTTTTTGATATCCAAGTTGAATGCCTTGTTCTATAATATTGGGCAATTATATGTTTAAGCGATTGAAAGTTTGGATAATAATTTGATAATATAATATACTTGCCCTGTCTCCAACATTCTTCTACTGCATTGAATTCGGGTGAACCAAACCGACAGGAAAATACTCTACTTTTATGTTATCTCTATTTCTTTGTAGGTATTCTTGTACTACTTTGGATCTGTGTCGAGTTACCCTATCTAAGAATATGACAAATTTGTAAATTTCTTTCTCACTTCATCAAGGTATCTGATAAAGGAATAACTATCAAATCGAGTACTGTCTAAATAGTTATTTACCATCCATTGATAGTATTCCAAAAATTATGGTTTTATTATGAGAACCTGTGATTGTAACTATCGGTCTTTTTTGTTTTACAATCCATTTTCTTTTTATGCATAAATCATGTACAAAAATTGATTCATTCTGTACTAGGAGATTCCAATCCGTTTTAAGCTCGCTCATGCTCTTTTGTACTCTTTTTTAAATTTCTTTTTCTCTTCCGTGGTAGATGTTCTTACGAATTTCTTCAGCGGAACCTTTGATATAAAGCCCCCATTTATGAAGCAGTCTGTATATATGTACTTCATGGTACTTTACAGCAGATCTCTTGTGGATAAGATCCATAACCTGTCTGAAATCCCAACCTGTATTGCTATCTGATAATTCTTTTCTGATTTTTATCATCAAATCATTGTTTACCAAAGAAGGTGGTCTTCTCTACTTCTGGATTTATCTTTTAGCCCGTCCAATCCTTTATCGTTGTATCTTTTATATCATTTGTAAGCCCATGCCCTTGATTTATGTAGTTCTTGTGCTACCGATTCTATATGCTGTTTATCGGTTAGTACACGTCTTACAAGAAGAATCCTTTCTTTTACATCAGCATCGAGTTCGTCATTATATGCCTTGTCTAGTACTGTGGATTTCAACTAGCATTAAATATGGTAAGTAGGTTAGCTAAAAAACCTATCTATGAATTTATGTAAGTCAGTATATATGTATCTGCTATACGATTTCAAATTGGTAAAGGAAATGATGATAGTAGTATCATTGTATAACCTGTTAAGAAGAACATATAGAGGAACAAGAATAGAAGGGATTAAAAGGTAATGGAGTATACAACAAAGCATATAGACCAATCAAGTTTTTCAAGTAGTTATCTAAAAGATGGAATTGTATATCCCTTTGTTCAATGAAGCAACACAAAATTATGTTTTACACAGCGTATCTCTCTCTGTGTGTGTACTCAACAAATTAATAAAAGGAATCTATCACGAAACTGAAACTATGAATATTTATAATAAGTTTCATCATAACTATTTCTATTTTAGGTGTTGCTGTATCTTTCAAGGCTATCTTTTATCTAAATACATATTTGTATCAATGATAAAACCTGATTCCTTTTTTACTTTTGAAAGTTTTTGTTAATATGGTATAGTCTGATAATATTTGTCTTATCGAATCCTCGATTCATAAAAACCTTGATAGAGTGTAGATGCCTATATCGGTACAATATCCAAAAGGAAACGGTTAAGCCCAGTTCTGTTATTCAAATAATTCTATCATTAGGTCATGGTATACTTTGATGATGGACATGAATAATCAATAAATAGAGATAGAAAAGATATACAAAAGACACAAAACTGGAATTAATTTCCCATAATATATCTATATTGGATTTCGAATAAAAGGAAGAACGTAGGGAAGAACATAAGATAGATTTACTTACTGTATTTAATGAAGCATTAATCAAAAATATTACTATTCAACGCTTTTGAATAATAATGAAATTTTTATTGATAGATCGTCTCCAGATTGTACATATAAAGATCATTTATATTTTAATCCATCAATCAGGATTTGTTGGTCTATTAACATCGACATTATATCCATTGGAAAATTCATAAGATTCCAAGACTTTAGACTTTGATATTTCAAATAACACTTGTTCATCACTCCAAGCAATAGTTGTTTATCCTATTCTGAAGGTAAATAATAATAAATTCATTCCAATTTCTGATCATTTTATTATATGAATATCATCTTTATAGGATGATGGGGCAGGTCCATGAAATCAAAAAGTCCAAAATTGAATCTATCACCAACATCAATATTTTTTCTGTTATACATGTTAGACCAAGATTATCTTTTTACTAATGCTTAATCTCATATTTCATAATCTATTCTATCAGATATGCCTTCGTATAATCATCCTAACCATAAGTATAAGATAATATATTTTCGTGCTATGGCTATTATTAGTTGTTGTACTTACACACATGGTTGACAAAATAATATACCAACATGGCTGACACTTTATAGTCTTGTTTTAGTGTATCAGTATTGGTTGTTTTAATATTCATAAATTTCTCTGATGGAGTCATTCCGTTTATTCCTCCATATTCTCTTTCATAGTTATAGGAATTAACAAATGATTCGTATTTCTCTATCCCATCTTTCGTATCGATTAATTCTTCTACCTGTAGAAATTCAGCTATGACTATTGTGTTGTACGCTTCTACTTTCCCCTCTTGTTCTTGTGGATAACCTTCCTTTAGGTATCTGCTTATCCTTTTCCATGAACTAAGATAGTTTTTGAATTTATTAGATGTAAATTCTCTACCACTACCATCATGCATCACTTTCATTAATGTATCATAGAGTTCAATCCATTCTTTGAGAACCGATAGTGCTCTTTCACTATTTCTTCTGTTACACCATTTGCTAACTACTTTTCTTGATGAGCAATCATCTATGACATGAATAAAATAGTTTTTGTTTCGTGAACCCTTTAGATAAAAAGGTCCTTTGGTGTCCATCTTCTGAACCGATTCGTTTGGATGTTTCATTTCAAAACGTTTGTATTTTCTTTTTATCTTGATAGACATCAAATTTAGATTGTATCTCTTTAAAAGATTGTAAATGGTTTTTGTGCCCAAGCTAACTCCATACTTTCTCATTAATCTATCTTATTCTCATTGGACCAAATCTATTATCAAGTATCATTTTAAGAATAATCTTTTCCAGTTCCTTGGTTACCTTTACATTCTTGATATTGTGTGCTTTTTTGATTGGTTTTTTAATCCATCTATGCCATATCCATTATAGCGTCTCTTCCATTTGTATCATGTTTGCCTTGAAACTCCAAGAACAGTACAAGTATCTGAAATGCCCTTACCCGAACGTTCGGGTTCAATTATCATTCTGTATCTGTTTTCTATCATATCCATTTGTTATTACACTCTAAGACTAGAGTGTCAACGATGTGTGGAACTAGTACAATTAACGAATGGGATATCGAGTTAAAAGAGATGAACAAAGTTGGAATAGAACCACTTCAATATCCTAACACTTTTCTTGCTTGGCTATGCCAAAGCATACTTCATCTATCATATAGGCAAACCGAAGAGGACTTTGCTCAAGGACATATTAAAGGGAAAGTACCTTCCTTCCATGATTGTACAACAATAAACAGAAAGGATAAATTAATAAAATATTTTAATAGATACTACCAAAGATGAAGATTATACGGTTTCAGAAATAAGGATGATGGCAACCAATCTTATCTAGCCTAATGGATCTGTTATGGAGATTTAGAAAAGCATTAGTAAAAAAAATATCTTGGTCTAACATGTATAACAGAAAGAGTATTGGTATTGATATTGGTGATAGATTCTATTGTTGGACTTTTTGATTTCATGGACCTGGACTCATCATCCTATAAAGATGATATTCATATTATAAAATAGTCAGAAAGTGGCATGAATTTATTGATGGTTTACCTTCAGAAGAGGATGAACAACTATATTGCTTGGATTGATGAGAAGTGTTATTTGAAATAAACATCAAAAATCTAAAGGCCTATGGAACTTATGAATTTTCCAATGGATTATAATGTCATATTAATAGACCAATAATCCAGATTGATGGATTAAAATATAAATAATCTCTATATATGTACAATCTGGAGACGATCTATCAATATATGGATTTCATTATTATTCAAAAGCGTTGAATAGTAATATTCGATTAATGCTTTATTAAATACCGTAATTAAATCTATCTTACGTCCTTCCTTTACGTCCTTCCATATGTCCTTCCTTTTATTCGAAATCCACTATAGATATATTATGGGAAATTAATTCCAGTTTTGTATCTCTTGTATATATAATGATTATTTATGTACATCATCAAGTATTCCCTGACCTAATTATAGAATTAATTGAATAACAGAACCTGGGTTTTAAACCTCTGCTTTTGAATATTGTACCATATTGATATCTACAATCTATCAAGGTTTTTAAGAATCGATGATTCGATAAGATAAATATTATCAGGCTATACCATATTAACAAAAACTTTCAAAAGTAAAAAAGGCATCAAGTTTTATGATTGATACAACAAGTATTGAGGTAGAAGGTAGTTATGAAAGAGTAATCAATACACCAAACCTAAAATAGAGATAATCATGATTAAACTTGTTATAATATTATAGTTTCAATTTCGTGTCAGATTCCTCAAATTCTTTAGTTAATTTTATAGGATTATTTTTTAATAATTCTTTTGTTAAGTTAAGAAAAAAAAGATAATAATTCTGCCACATAGTAATACCTATTTCAAATGGATTAAAAATACTAATACTGTCAAAATGGTTATTAACTGTTCCAATGGATTTTATCTCTTCTTGAGGATTGTTATGAATTGTTTTTGTATTTACTTTAGTAGATACCATATTCCAATCTGCTTCTATCCTTTGTCTTTGTTCAGCTTCAGTCCTTGCCTTGTCCTCTGCCTGCTGAGTTATTTCCTTAGAGCGTCTTTCAGCTTCAGTCCTTGCCTTGTCCTCTGCCTGCTGAATAATTGATTGAGAATTTCTTTCTGCCTCCATCTTGGCTTTGTCTTGTATTTGTTGTGTTATTGACCGAGCATTTCTCTCTGCTTCTAAGCGGGCTTTATTTTCAACTTCCTGCTTCGTCTTTTCTATTATCTCTTTTTCTTCAAAAGTATTTTTTAAAGCAGATGTTTTATTTTGTAAATTGTTATCTTGTTGCTCAAGATTTATTTTGACATTATGATTTTCCTCTTTTTCTTGTAATGGCAAACTATCAGGATTCATTGAAATTGTAATATCTTTATTTTTATGTTCTTTCTCATGTTCTTCTCTATCTATCATAAATTGTTTTTTCTTATATATTGAATATTCTTCAACAGAAGGAGGATTAACTCTTTTAAATTTTTCATTGGCTTCTTGTTCGGCTATATTAAATCGTAGCTTTTCACCATCAAATTCTTCAACCAATTCTGTTGGAAGATAAAACTTTTCTTTGTTGATTATCCCTTTTTCTGTCAATATATAATGTAAAACAATTTCCTGGACCTCACCAAAATCTGCATTATCAATTCCTCTTGCTTCTTTTTTTACAACATAAGGCCAATTAATTTCATCAGTAATATTAAAAATCTTATTATTGGAATTTGACATACGATTTACATTATGTATATTATAATAATACATTTAATAGATAATAGATTGTAAAAAAGCATAGCTAAATAAAGGGTATTCTTCTCTGAAACCACGTAAAATGAACATATTAGTAAATAATAAAAAGGTATGACATGTTTTGCTATTGTTATAACATGTATTTTATTTAAACTATGTTTCTCTTTATTGTATATGAGCTCAAGTATAGATTGGAATGATACCATAAAAAAAGAAGCAAGAGGAAATAACGATGAGGATTTAGGTGAAGTTCAAGATGTAACAGATGGTTATGTTCTTGTTCAAAAAGGATTAATAAATAAAGAGAAATTCTATATTCCACAAGACCAAGCAGAAAGCTATGATGGTTCTGTTCTCAGATTTAAAATTTCAGAAGATGAAATAAAAAGCAGATACATGTCAGATATGCCTCCTCCACCTCAATCTTTTACTAAAGATACAAGTAGTAGAATCCAACGTTCCGACGAAGGACAACAACAAGGACAAACAGAAACCAAGGTCCCATTAACAGATGAAAAACTAAATGTATCAAAAGAGACACAACAAGATCAGTTAAAAGTTACAAAAGAACCTATAAAAGAAACCAAGACTGTTGAAGTTCCCCTAACACATGAAGAAGTATCTATTGAAACAAGACCTCCAAGCGGTGATACACAAGCAGAAGATCCTGTTTCTTCTACACAAGATATAAACATACCTGTAAAAAAAGAAGAGATTGGCGAGGTAAAGAAAACACCTTATGTTAAAGAAGAGGCAGTAGTTAAAAAGAAACCAATAACTGAAACAAAAGAAGTAACAGAAGAAACAACTTCAGAGAGAATAAATACATCTGATGTTTAGGTTGGACTATACCCATTTTTTACATTCAAAAAAAAATATTTTTTATGGCATAATTATCAATATTGGATACCTCATTAACTTTTTCAACTAAATCTTTTTCTTTTTTTTGTATTTTTAAATATATTCTGGTATCGGAATGAATATCATGAATCTTTTCTACATCGGGATCGCCCAGTAAAAGGAAGTCATGATGGTTTCTATCAGATTATTACCATAGATTACACAAAAAATCTTTAATATATTGGGAGTTTTTCGTTATCTCTAAATGTATATCTATAGCTATTATCGTCATACAATACCAACCGTGATTGTTTTATAATCATTGTTATTTTTCAATAGATCAAATGCAGTGACTATTTCAAAAGGCTTCTTGATAGCATCTTTAATTACTTGCTCCAATGGCACATTATGCTCGATACTTACATTTTCTCCAATCCTTAAGCACGTATATTGGAATTGTTTTACCATAAATCTGAAAAACATGGCCAAATGCCTTTATTTAATTCCTTCATTGTTATACAGATTTGAATTAACTTTAATCCATCTTCCCATGGCACTTCAAATCTTTCACCAATATACACTGTAAATTAATCATGTTCGTGATGCTAACTAATCATCCAAAATACTGTTATCATCATTAGTTTCTACATTTTCTTTCGTTTTCTTGAGCAATCTTCAGCTATTACAAATAGAGATTTTTTTCCTTTCTTGTCGCCTCCGTCTCTGTCATCACCATCACCATAACCGTTATCCTATTCCATAATATCTCAAATTACATCTTTTAACTTCTTTTTATCCTTAGTAATATAATGAGCTTCGAATCTCATACAGTCTCCAGATCTGGAAGACCTTTTGAATAAATTTGAAAAATGGTTCCCATATACTCTACCTTTAACCGTCCTAATGTAAGAGACCAACTTAGTACTGTAGGACTCGTATTACTTGTAGGGATATCCTTGTTATAATCCGACTGGATAAAGTACCATTCAGCAATAGGTGGAACAACATTCAATCTATTTTTTACTGCAGATTAAAGTACATTTATTGCCTTACCACAAGAGGCAATGAATTCTATTAAACCCGATGGTGTATGAAACTTATAAGGATCAAAAGTACACCCTATAGAAATATTGATTGTTCCATTCTTAGAAACAATAATACTACATTTACGGTTTAATTCAAGATTGAAGGTCATTACCCTTTGTTTATTATAGGAACTTTGAACATTCCATTCTAACAATTCATAATTATCATTGTATACCCTTTAGATTATGTATCCAAACCTTATCGAAAATTTTTCTGTTTATTTTAGAAATTTATAGTTTGTATTTTTATGTTAATTAGTATAGCAAATATTTGTTTCTAGGTGTAGGTTATGATATATGTATTTTCTATTTGAAAGAAGATGAAATAACTGAAGAGTAATGTCCTTATAATTCAGGAAATATCTCTATGTTTTTCTTTCCTCCTCTTGGCCCCCTCTTATATTATATACTTGTAATTGGATAAGTAGTATTGTTTATGTTTACCTTTCCTAGTTTCGCCAGGTATTAGCAATCCATTCTTTTTGGCATCAAATATCTTCTTTTATGCATTATTTTTTCTAAATCCTAACTTTTCTAAATATCCCATAGTTATGCCTTTACCTTCTAGGATGTGAAGAGAAGCTGCAAGTAATAGATTATACCTTGCTTGCGGCGGAAGTTTTCTCATTTGAAAGCGACATAAATGCCAGACCTCTAAATCCCTCATCACTATTTTCGGATCATCTGTGACTCCGCTTACATCATAATCATCAGAACTATCGCTGTTGTATTCGTCTGCTGCATTATTATTCAGATGAGTTTTAGAAATGGTATCGCCCTTCTGCTTGCGCCTCCCATAACTACATCATCTTTAAAGATGGTTCACCCAAATCATCTTCTTGTAAAATCAGTTCAAGTCTCACAGAACCATCCTGATCTTTTAATTAGTGCCTTCCTGATTTGATAACTAGGAATATCATTACAGCCCTTTCCTGCACACTATAGATTATTCGGTAGTATTGTATAGATTATTACTATTAGATCTAGTTTGGATATTACTCATATTCAATACTCTCCTCTAATATCGAGTTCATGTTGATCTAGCGGCAAAACTGAATCAATAGGTGATTCTACGATGTTCAGAGTACAAATGTAAAATGTTCAACTCTTTGTATTATAGTAACAGGCATAGCAAATAATTATCTCAAAATCAATATGTTTTTCCTTCCCCATTTGTCAGATATTTTTCCTGCAAAAAGATTCAAAAATGCCTTTACTAATCCAAAGATTGCAATGAAGGACACAATTAAAGCGTTAGAATGAAATGTGAAAAACATTTACACCAATCAGAGGAACTACAGTGTGTTCCAATGTTCCAATCCAATCATTGAGCCTACAAATGCATTAATCAATACAAGAATCAAGAATTGGTTGATGTTAGGACGAAGGCCTAGTTGAATCGTTTCATCCTTATCCTTATTTTTTTCATTGTCAAATAAAATATCTAATATATAATAATCAATAGATCTTTGTAGATGATCTTGTTAGTGGATAAATCCTTTTTACTTTAAAGATAACATAAATTAAAAGATGGTAAAAAATACAGTAATTTTATTAATATTCAATTACCACTGATTTTGTCCCTTTTCTCCTTCTCTTGTTGTAATAGTTCTAATAGTTTTGTTTTATGCCTTTGTGGACCCTTCAATCAATTTGATCCTCTATGCTTTTAAAATAGATAATTCTTGCTTCTGAATATTGTTACATAAAGTTATACGTGAAATAAATATAAAAAATTATTGTGATCTATAATCTTTAGAATATATTATGTGAAATAATATTTCTGATTTATCAATATTTTCAACCTTGGGTTGCTCTTTGCAATAATAACATTATCGATATCTTGTAAATAATCTGTCTTTATCAAACCAACATAAAATAAACATAGACAATATTTTTATTTTCAGAAAAAGGACTTGATTAGAGTGGTTATTAGGCCGATTCACTCGTACAGCTGTTAATGGGTCAAATGATTATCTTTTTTATTTCACTTTATATTGCAAATGCAATTTGATACATTTATGTATGATTAAGATTTTAGATTTGCACCATAAATAGGGTTTTTTTCATTCAAAACATTTAGTAGATTTTCTGCTGCTACTTTAGCCATTTTTGTTCTGGTTGAAAAAGTAGCGCTGCCTAAATGGGGAAGTAATAATACATTTTTCATTTTCAGTAATGGATTATTTGGTAAAGGAGGCTCCTTTTCAAATACATCGAGTGCGGCACCTGCTATCCATTGATTTTCTAATGCCTCAATCAAATGTTCCTCATTCACAACCGGTCCTCTAGCAGTATTAATCAAGTATGCACTCTTTTTCATTCTCTTAAGTTTTGATCTATCGATTAAATGATACGTTTCACTATTTAAAGGGCAATGAAGAGATAAAAAATCACTTTTTTCTACAAGTTCGTCAATGTTGCTAACATTTTTTGCTCCAAGTTCATTCTCAATTTGAATATTTTTTTTGCTATTTCTTTTATAATAAATGATTTTCATATCAAATCCTTTAGCTCTTTTTGCTACAGCCGTTCCTATTTTGCCCAAACCAAAAATTCCTATTGTAGAACCATGAATATCGGAACCCAATAAAAGATTTGGGTCCCAACCATACTTCCATTGATTCTGAGTTACCATCTCATGACCACGGACAATGTATCTAGATATCCCTAAAATTAAAGCAAACGTGAGGTCAGCTACTGCTTCAGTAAGTATATCTCCAGTTGTTGTTACATATATGCCCCTTTTGGTTGCCTCATCAATATCTATATGATCAGTTCCTGTGCTGTAAGAACTAATAACTTTAAGAGATGGCCCAGCTGAATCTAAAACCTCTTTATCTATTTTATCTAATAATGTGCATAAAATTGCATCTTTATTGCGCACGCCATCTAAAAGATCACTTCTTATTGACAATCTATCGTTATTGTTTAATAAAACATTGCATTCTTTAGCTATGGTAGATATTGCTGGCTCTGGTATCCTTCTTGTAGCATATACATTCCATTTTTTCAAACTATGATGACGATGATAATTTTAGATGCTAATTTATATATGTTACCTATATATGACTATTGATTTTTCTCCTTTTATATTATATTTATTGATATTGAGAAAGAAAGAAGTAGTGGATGATTCTCAATTACTTAAGTGAATGTCTATAGCTTTGGAATGCTCTTTGCAATAATAAAACAAATGATTATGCCCTATTCGAGTGTATAAAGACAGGGCAATTTATGCACTTGTTGTTAATAGAATTATTGTTAATATAAGATTCTTTATCTTTGCCTTCCATAATATAGTCTGATTTATCTCCTGTGTTTGTCCGCAATGATTGGAATTTGTGTTTAAATCGTCTCTATTATCCAGAGAATATCCATTTGAACCTGGAAATAAACTATCAAAATACGGAGAATATTTCATTTTCCGGAGATAATTTGTGCTTGGCAGGAGTTAACGGACATACAGGAGATAAATTCTATATCTTTGTATAAATTGCAAAAATTTTTTCTGAAATATTGAGATATTAAGAATACCAACCAAATTATCAAAATCATTGAAAAGGATGTAATTAAAGACATTCACCTGATTGTCCTCTCTTTTTTCCAGATTCTTTCTTTAATCGATAGGAAAGAGTTTCTGATATTTTCTTACCTATCTTTTTATAAAGCATTTAAATTATTTATTACCAATACATCCAAGAAGAGAATAATCGTTAATAAGGGAAGCCATTATTTGTTTTTTCTCGATATGCATATCTTTATCACTTTTCTCTGTAATCGTCATCCTTTTAGTTAATTCTAAGAATTAGATTTTTAATTTTTAATTTTCTTATTATACCAGATTTTTCTCTAATTATTATTCATTGCCAAAAGATTTCCTCATTGTTTTGTTATCTTACTATGTGTACGTGATAGTTAACTTTATTATCCCATCCATATGGACCTGCAAAAGAAAAATCATTATTTTTATTTTCTGCATTAGATGAAATATTTTTTAAACCACCTTTAAAAGAAATTATATAGTTGCCGATTGGAAGGGGCTTAAAGAAAACCCAATTACCATCTGAAACAGCAGATATTGTTTGGGGTGGAAGGCCTAGTATGTTATTCTTTGGAAGAGTAAAATTAAACAAAGGTGATTGGACTCTAAATTTTTCTAATCCTGAAATATTGGTTCCATTGATACTTGCTTGTAAACTTAAAACAAAGTCTTGCATTTGTTTAGCACATTGTCTTAATTGATTTTCAGTTTTAAGATTCGGAAACTCTGCAAAAGAACATTCTGAATTAAGTATTGTCAACAAGATAGCTTTTCCTGAAGGTATGGAGCAAAATCTATCAACTGGATGTTTATAAGAAGATGTTAAAAACCAAACAGGACCGCTTTGACCTTCTGAACAATTTTTTCCCGTATCATCATAAGCAGGGTTCATAGTTTGAGGGATAGAATAAGCCCACTGCCACCATTTACTGGTCCATTCAGCATAAGGTATTCCATATGGTTTTGATTCAGAATCAAAAATAAATTTTTGATTATCTTTTGTTATGTTATTTGTAATTGGTTGAGTTTGAGAATATATAAGGTTGGTAGAGTAGGATGTTAATATGATTAGTAAAGTAAAAGATAGTATTATAACATTAGAAAACGAGTTTACGAAACACTTACTTTCATTCATAAATACAATTACTATAACTGTGAGTAATAAAGGAACTGTAATGTTAAGTTATTAGTTTCCTGTTATCATTGTCTGCAAATGAAACTTTTCATTGGTTATATAAGGTTCCTTAATTATCAAAGGAAGTATTGTTTTTGTTAATTACTTTTATACGATCTTTTTGAGTAAAAGTCGATGTATAATAATTATTATGAGATAGAACTATTTTTAATATAACAGCACCATCTTTTTCATTTATCTTTATGGCAATAAAATTAAGTAAACCATGTCTGATACCAGATATTGGTTCTCCATCAGTATTCTATGACCACTTGATTCCCATTTAATATTAATAGACACAATATTATTATTATTATTATTATTATCTAGCCATTTAGTTCTAAAAGATTTAACACCCAACTTCATCTTTCAATACAGTAGTAAATGGATAATTATGCTGTTTTTCAATTTCCTTTCTACCTATCATCATATGTCCAACTACATCTGTCCATTTTGCATCATTTATCAATAAAGAACCTAATGTTTTTGGATCATGACTATTAAAAGCAATTTTAAACCTTTCAACTAAATCTTTAACCAAGGTATCATAATATTGATTTTTTGTAATGAATTGTTATTAGTATTAAAATTATTAGCTTCAGTTATGGTAATAAACTCCTCTTCTCCTCTTACTTGATTTTGTTTTTAAACGTTCTATTTGTAAGTATCTATGTATATAGCATTCATATGCACTGTCAGCCGCCGCCCATTACAAGTCCTCCATTGACTGGGATATAAGAGCGAGTGATATACTCACCGTCATTACTTGCTGAAAATGCAACTACTTTTGCCACGTCTTCTGGCTTCCCTGTTCTGCCTATCGTTGTCAAAGATGCATATACTAGATCTTGTATAATTAGATGCCTATCAAAATTTGAGGCTATCGATGATATTTGTAATATTTCCATTTTAATTCTCTGATTACGATCAAGATATATTCTATCATTAGAAATTTTTCTAACGGTCCTAATTATGCAAGAGATCTATATATCCATAAACTGCAAATACAGACAAGCATAGATAAGAAGTATTATGATGAACTTACTCTAAAGCCTGATCCTGTAAATAAAGCCAAGATCTATGAAGTACGTATTGGTCAGAAGCACGGTCTTCCTAATTTAAAGTTCAATATATCTTCCAATGGCACTGTAATGATTTACATTATTAATAGCGAGCATCCGTTTCCTTTATCAACAGATCTAGATGTATCTGATATATTCGTATTTCTTGGTAGAGTGCAACAGAATCTATCTTCTCTTTTTTCTGATACTAGAGGCATTATCATACAACCAGTAAGAAATTGGATATTGAAAGAATATACCGTTAGTAAAAATATAGAGATGGACCCACTTGCTTAAATAACACTTCTAGATATGTAGATACCTCTCTTTGAAAGAGCATTGAGGGGTTATGTAAAGCCAATAGACGATAAAACATACTATAGATTCGAACTATTACTCTCACCTAATCAGCCCATAAAAATGCCCTTGAAAGAATGAGATAAGAGGTTAAAATAGATGGAAGCACTCTTTTTTTGGAGCGAGCAGAAAATGTTCACTGATAATGTAATTTGATATTTTAAATCATCCTGTTTTAACAGATGCAAACTTATCTGTTGCGGATTCTGCTTCCCATTTTTCGCCTGGAATGGCAAAAATCTAACTAAATTAATTAATATTTTCGCTAATCCCGTCATCAATAAGTAATTTTATTGTGTTAACAAGTTTATCTTTTTCAATAGGTTTTTTTAATAAGTTCTTTTCTGTCAGATCAGGTAATATACTTAGAATCATTTCTGCTCCGTCTAGAGCAGATATAAAAAGCACTTTTGTGTCTTTTTTCTTTGATTTAATTTTATTATATAATTCCAATCCATTAAGATTTGGCATTTTTATATCGGTAATTACCACGTCATATGAAACATCTTTTTCAAATTGTTCTAATGCTTTAATTGGATTAATAAAATTATCTACTTTATACCCCTCGCTATGTAAAATCATCTTGAATGTAAATAGGATATCCTCATTATCATCTACAACCATAATTTTTTTTGTTTTAGTTTTGGAATAGTCACTATTATCAATATTTAGATTATCGGTGGAAGAATAGGAAGGCTTTTGTAATAATTTTCTTTCAGAAGTTCTTGAAAATGGATTTAATATATTATTTTTCTGTTTGCTGGAAACAGCATATATAATATCAGTATTTTTTGCTGAGGTATCTGAAAATTTGCCTTTTTCTTCAAAATTATATTCATTGAATGACTTTACAATTTGATATAGATTATTGCCAATTACCATTCCATTTGGGGAAGCCAGAGGATTGATCTTTGCACATAAATTCATAGTATGTCCAAACAAATCTTGAGTTTGAGAAGAGACAGAATTTGCAAATTCTACCGTACCATATTCAGCACTTATTCTGTAGTTTAATGAAGGAAGTTTTTCTTCATAAAGCTTCGAGTTAATAATACTGTGTGCTGCTATTATAGTCATTCCACATTCAATTACGTCTTTAAATGCAAGATGTTTGTTGTTATTATCAGTATTATCATCATCGTTAGCAGACGATCCTGATGTATGAAAATAATAAATAAGACAATCTCCTGCATTTTTGACTATTGTTGCGCCAAAGTTTTTTGCTATTATTGCAGTTGAATTGAGAAAAATAGAATAATACTTGCCAATTTGTTGTTGAGTCAATTGACTAATAATTTTCGTGGAACTAACCATATCTATAAAGCATATACAACAATCTTTTCGTTTACCAGAGAATGTTATCTCTTCGGATGAAGTAGTCCATTGATCATCTGATGTATGCATATTAGATGACGAACTTAAAGAAGGAATTTCATTAAATAGAGAATAATCTTCTTTAAACAACTATAATAGAATACAACTTCTGGTACTTATGCATACTTCTATAGAGATTAATTACTATAATTAAAAAGGAAGACGGATCCTACTACTTTAATTAAACTATTTCTTTTATTTTAATTGCATCCTATTTGTTCACATTTTATAGAGTTTATACTTTTGATAATTTTGACAATAGCTTTTTTTGTAAATCCTTATCTAAATACTTGAGACTATTTTCTATACCAGATGTAAAACTTTTAGCAAATCTTTCGCCATTATCCATCTCTAAAAACTGTAAGATTATTTTTTGAATTTTTGAAGATAAGGATGGAAAATTATTACCAACCATTTTTCCAAAATATACACTAAATATATCGTTGTGTAATGTTAATTCCAATATTCGTATTTGAAGAATTTCATCAAGGTGTTTATATATTTGCCCAATACCATTTGATAATCCTTCTGCAAAATCATTGTTACTGTATACTATAGTAAATACATTTTCTTGTTGTTTTGAAGTTAAAGATATAAAATTGTAGCCCAAGCCTTCACCTAAACTTTTTACAAGAGCACTTTGTTCTTTTTGATTTAGAATTTTTTCTAATATTTCGGTTTGTTGTAATTTCGAAATATACTTAAATATATTTGAAATGGAAAAAATTAAACTTTTTCCAAACTGTGTGTTATCTTTCGCCAAATTAAAAAGTTCTTCCTGCTGTTGTGTATCCAGATAGCTAAATACACGACCCAATCCCAGTCCTAAACCAATAGCAAACTGTGTGTTATCTTTCGCCAAATTAAAAAGTTCTTCCTGCTGTTGTGTATCCAGATAGCTAAATACACGACCCAATCCCAGTCCTATTCCTCTTGAAAATTTCTGGTCATTTACAAGACCCATAAGAATATCTTTCTGTCCTCTTTGGAGAACATATTTAAAAATACACCCTAAACCTTCACCATATCCCCTTGCTAAAACAGGGCTTTGATAAATTTCCTTGAAAATATGTTCTGATAATTTTTTTTGAGAATTGAAATATATGATGCTGATACCTTCCCCTAAACCAATAGCAAACTGTGTGTTATCTTTCGCCAAATTAAAAAGTTCTTCCTGCTGTTGTGTATCCAGATAGCTAAATACACGACCCAATCCCAGTCCTATTCCTCTTGAAAATCCAGTGTTCTTATATAACCAAATTTTTTTTTTAATCTTTTCTTTTTCCTCTAGGGTTAGGCATTTATATAAAATAGTTCCTATTCCGCTGCCAAAACCAGTATCAAGTTGAATATTATTGGCAGATCTAACTGTTATCTTATTTTCTACGCTGTTACTTAGATACTTTAGCGATTGTCCTAAACCATGACCTAAACCATATGCAAATTCTGGGTTATACTCTGCTTTTTCAAATAATTGTTGTTGGGAATCCTCATTTATATATGTAAAAGAGTTTCCTAAACCATGACCTAAACCATATGCAAAAAAAGGATTGTATTCTGCTTTTTCAAATATTTCTTTTTGTATATTTTCCGTTTGATATGTATAAACGTAACCAAAACCATGACCTAAACCATATGCAAAAAAAGGATTGTATTCTGCTAACCTGTCAAAAATCTTCTTACGAATTTTAATAGAAAAGTATTTGAATAAACGGCCAATACCCATACCAAAACCTACTGCAAGCTCAGGCTCATAATCTATTTTTTCAAAGACTTTTTGATTAATATTGGATCTATATTGAAGTGCATATGCATAGCCAGAACCAAGGCCACGTTTCAAATACAAATTATTTTCAGATTCGTATATAATTCTCATCTGTAAATCCTGTTGGAGATAGGTAAATGTATATCCCAGTGCATATGTCAAGCCATATCCAAAGTCGGCATATTTACTAGTCCTTTTAAACATTTGCTCTTGAAGTTCAAATGGAAGGTAAGTGAAGGTAAGTCCTATACCAAAGCCCAAACCTTGATCAAATTCGCTATTTTTATCGGCTCTTAATAATATGTCATTTTTGATTCTATCTGGTAAATATTTATAAACCAAACCAAAACCACAACCAAGGCCATATCCAAATTTTCTGTTTCCTTCCATCTTTACAATTAATTTTGTTTGATATTCTGCTGGTAAATATCCAAAAGCATATCCAAGACCCATCCCTAGACCATATCCAAACTCTCCATCACTATCTGCTCTTTCAATCATTTCTTTCTGAAACGCTTCGGATAGAAAAGTGAATGTTATGCCTACACCAAATCCTATACCAAACATTAGTTGAACACTCTTCTGAGCACGCAATAGTATCTTTTCTCTAAACATTACAGAGAACTGTTCAAAGTTGTACCCTAAACCATGACCCAAACCTTGATCAAATATATGATTTTTTTCTGTTTTCTGTAGTATATTTATTTGTGATTCTTTATTTAATGATGAAAAATTTTTTCCGATACCTAATCCAAGACCTAGAGTAAGTTCACTGTTTGTATTGGCTTTTTCAAATATTTCGTGTTGGAGATCCACATCCATTAATGAGTAAGAATAGCCAAAACCCCTTCCTACACCATTAGCAAAAAGAACATTCTTTTTTATTTGATCAAAAATTTCTTTTTGGATATTTTTTGATAGATGTTGGAATACTTGACCTAGGCTTTCTCCAAAATAAGATGCAAAAGGCATACCACTATAGATTCTCTCGAAAACTTTTTGTCTGCATATATCATCTAATGAATTGAAATTCATACCTAGGCTGAATCCAAATCCTTCTGCAAATTCAATGTCTATATCCAACCTATCCAATACAACTTTTTGAGATTCCTCATCTAACAAGAAGAATATCTCCCCTATACCTTGGCTGAAAGATTTTTCGAAATATCGGTTACTTTTCATATAATCATAAATATGATCGGGTAAAAACTGATTTGAATCGCTCCGTAGAATAAATTGAAAATTTTTACCCAGGTATATTCCAAATGCATGAATTTGATTTTTCTCTTTTGGGACTACTTTTAAAAAATTTTTCGTAATATACGCCATAATTTTAACTTGAGTATAATCATCAAATTTTATAGAATGTCTAGCAGAATCATGCATACAATAATATGGTCCCGATAAGTACACCCATATGTCTAGCTTCTTAGCAGCATCCTTAGGAGATACACTATTAAAAATTTCTTTTTGTAACTCTTCAACCCTATGGACGGTCCTATCATATCCTATTTCATAACAAAATCTTAAAGTATACAAAAATTCTGAATCAATATTACGTTCATCAAGGCTACGGATATATCTAAATTGATGTTCATAATACTCTATTGCACCAAATAAGGCTTCAGCAATAGATATTGCATCTAATTGCTCTTTACCTTTTAAATGATATTGTAGTTGAGCCTCTTTATTGGAAAGGTCTTTATAAAAATCAAGAACTGTTAAAGGTATAGGATCTTTTTTCCATAGTATATGAGATATATTATCTACATTGTTTTGTATATATTTCTGATATAATTGTTTAAATCTTGTATTTATTCCATAAGATTTTACAATGTCTTTGATTTTTTCTCTATTATAGACGATAGGATGTTGGTATACCTCGACTATATCTTTGGTTATATATCGATAAGCCTCAAGATATTTGGGCTTCAAAGCAATTAAAACTTTTGCTAGTTCTTTAGAGATAATTATTTCAATGGCTTTTTTACCGCTATGTGTATCTTTTTTTATCATGTCATCAGGAAAGTTGTCCCATATAACGGCATCATTAGTAGTAAATCTATCAACTAAATCATAAATATCCATTCTTCCATACTCTACAGATGTCTCTGATATCACATTTCTGGGATTTATTATATAGATGTTATTTAGATTGTTAAATTTGGATTTAATTAGTTCATAAATAGTTCGAGATTTCCCTGAACCACTAACTCCATAAAGATATACTTTATCTTCATATAAAGCATTATTAAATTCATTAAAAGGGATAAAAGGAATTTCACTGCCATCAGGCAGAACCAGTTGAACATTTATAGCTGTTGAAAGTTTATGAAGTATACTGGAAACATCTTCCTTAAATACATTAAGTACAAGATAGGAAATTTCTATAGGTTCAAGATCTCTTTTTCTTAACCCTTTCTCTAGTAAGACATCATTACTAAAAGAGATCTTATTGTTATAGGTAGTCAATTAAATAATTCTCCATATATATAAATAATATAATAACTGTAAATGAAGAATAATAAATTTAAATACATCAAAACCTTCTGACAATTTGTAATTCATTGTCATGAGGAATCAATAACCCTTTTCATATATAAGTATGTTGATCTCTTTTTCCATTTGAATATAATATCGACTAATGAACAGCATTCATTTTGAGAAATTGCCTAACCCGCTCAGTCCATAAATAATACTGATACTTTATATACGAAAAATGTCAATATATATTACATTATTAAATTATAACATCATCATAATAATATAGAACATCTAGAACATATGTATATTATTATATCACTTAATTATTAGCAAAAATCATTGAAATGAAAGGGATTGTAAATCAGTTGATTAGATTTATTGGCTCTGTTCACTTGAAATAAGTTTTCCAGTATTTAACACTCGATAGAAAAGCCTAACAAAAAAAAATATAATTTTGTAAAATTTAAGATGAATTTAGTCGCTTTGTTGCATGATTACTATATCCATGATTTTACTATCATATGTTTTACCTAAATAGATATCATCTTGTTATACAATGATGTTTTTAACTATTTCCTATATCATGTTATTTAATCTAACCTCGGAATAAACATACTCGCTCTGTCAAACATTCTCTTTATAGTTGATGTTACTGTCTCTACAACAATATATCTTTGTCCATAGCTTTCGCGGTCTTTCCAATTTTATAACGCATTTTTGAGTTAAAATTAACGGGTTTCTAAGGATGTTTCCTTTCTTACATCTAACTTTAGCATTCTTTCTTACTTTGATGCAAGGTAAGATTCCATTATCTGCAATATATCTAAAAATATCATTACCATCATAGGCGCTATCGTCAGCAAATAATTTGCCTATTGTTGTCACATTATCAGATTTTGTAATATTTTCAACCAACCCTGGTAACGCCTTATTATCATACATATGTTCATTGGTTACCTTTATCATTAACGAATTTTCTTGGTCTTCATTAACTGCCACATGTATTTTCGAATATTTTTTAATACTATTTTCACATTCCATTTATCTTGTATCCAATGATCTCTATTGCTAACCTTTATTCCCATACTGTCTATTGCAATTGTGATATAATGTTAAAGTTAGATGTAAAACTGGTAATATCATCAGAAAATTGTCCATTATCTTCCAGAAAAATGATTTGAAAATGTGGAAGGATAGCATTATAAGCTATGGACAAAGATGGATTGTTGTAGAGACAGTAACATCAACTATAAAGAGAATGTTTGGAAAATATGTGTATTCTAAGTTTAATAATATGGCAAAAGAAATGATGTTAAAAGCATCATTGTATAACAAGATGATATCTATTTATACAAAATAGATATCGAAATAAGATTTTAGTAATCATGAAACAAAGCAAATTTAATACATCATCTTCTCTTATATTGTGTCAAATTGGAGCTTTGTTAAGATATTAGAATAGACATCATTTAAAATTCTAATATAAAATTACAAAAGTAGACTTTCAATAGGACATAAAATAAATTAAAAATTTATAGAAAATATTTATTCTATCTTTATCTCTTTGCCCTTTGGTTTTTCTTCTTTCTTTTTATCAAAGGTTACTTCCAATATTCCATTGTTATAATTAGATCTTGCTGTTTCAATATCTGCTTGCTTTGGTAGATCAATTATCTTGTGATATTTTCTTTCAGAGCTATCAGCAGTTTTAATCTCTACCTTTTCATCTAATGCATTTATTTTAATATCCTCTTTTTTTATACCCGGTATCTCAAGTACTACTTTAACTTCATTATTGGTTGTTGTTATATCAGAGAGAGGTTCTCTTTCAGCAGAGATTTGTGGTTTTCCTAAATACTGTTCTGCAATGTTTTTACCAGATTTAACATTTCCAAATTCTTTTACATGTGGCTTACCATCAGGCCCTATTGTCATTGAATATCCGTATACTATAGGACCAACCTCTCTTACCTTACCACCTTCAGAAGTTTCATATTCTCTTACCAGTTCCTTGGGTGCATTTGTTGAAAGGTCATTGAATACATTAAACATTCTCTTCATCTCTCTGCGAACATCATCAAAGCCTCGGGACATTTGGTTCATATCAAATAATCCTCTTCTTCCTAACCCAAAAAATCTATTAAACAAGTCTATTGGTATTATGTCATTATTATTGTTATTATAATTATTTTCCATTACTATATGTAATATGTATTACATAATATATAGTTTTCTTACATAATATAATAAGTTAATAAGATGACTAAATATCTAAAGATAACATGCTATCAACTAATACAAATATTCACCAAGACTTTATACAATAACCAAATTCCTGAAAATTTGCAAAGATCTATACCACCTTCTGAAAAAAGGAATCTTTCTATTGCAATTAATAGAGGTCAAGAAGAATTATCAATAATCAAACATACTAGGAGTATTTTTATAGGTACAGATTTTGAAAGAATGATAAGAAATGCAGGCATAACAACTATAGTATTTACAGGAATATCTACAGAAGGTGGTGTAGGATCAAATGCAAGAGATTCTTTAAACAGGGACTTTTTTCGTGTCATAGTTTCGCATATTTTTGGTATGACTATCAGGACATAATGCCTGGCAATTTGATATTCTATTATCATATCGGTTTCCATCTTTGCGATCATAGTCCCTAGTTTCAGGACTATACTATAGAATAATGAATCATCATAACTAGGTCAAAACCAAACACAAAATCATGGGACCGGTTTCCATGATTTCTAATTATACAAGAGATCTATTATCAGAATCTTTTATCTTTTTTAAATAAGTCCATACAATACTATATAAATATGACAAATGAAAAGCATATTGTCTTTTTTATATTTAATACTAACCTTATATTCTTTGACGAATAAAGATTAAATTTATAATAATAATTATTTTTATAATAGTTTCACTAAACAAAACTGTAGACAAATCATGAGTGCAATTATTGCATTGATTTTAATAATAGTCATAGTATTGGCAATAATAGGAATGGGCTTGCCTAATTTTGTAGCTAGTGTTTTTAAAGGATTTGAAAAAATAAAGAACTCGCCTATTGTTAAAAATCTTACAGAAACATCCAAAACCGAGGTAAATAAAATTATTAATAGCAATGGCTAAATTAATCTTTTAAATTTATAAATAATAAAGCAAAGGGTTTTTGATTGCATCTTTTCTAATTCTGATAGAACTTGAATAGATGTTTCCACACTAGTTGCGGTAAGAGCAGCATAATTAAAAGTGTTTAAGCATAGTTAATTCAACTGTTGAAAAAACTAGTATCTTAAAGATATTATATTTCTTGTATTCACAAATGGAAAGAATTTGCTTTAAACTATTTATATTTTTTATTAATGTAATGGCTCTGTTAACTTAAGCCCTTATTCCTCTGTTATAGTAGCAAACAAATAGGTTTAACCAATTTCTTATATGCTTTAGTTTGCATTTCTTTTTTCTACAAGGAAAATAGTCGTCAAAGCACTCGGTTCTATCTTTGAT
>JAICXY010000051.1 GCA_025934495.1 Candidatus Nitrosocosmicus sp. | reverse complement strand
TCGTTTAGAAACTAAGGGAAAACCTAAAGTGAGAAAATCCAGGGTATATTTTAGATGCAATGATTGTAGTCATTTGACAGAGGTATTTGATAAGAAATTGGTTAAGTTTATTGATGGGGAATTGATGACCGATAATGATTTAGAGGATGATTATGATGATAATCGATTGTGCAGATAAAGACTACTCGTACGTCCATTTACAATGTTATATCATAATATAAATAGCGAAAAACATGGTTTCATTTAATATCAATAAGTCAAATTTAGAGGCCAATGACTGACAATAATCAAACTGATAAGAACATACTGGATACAAAAGGCATATTTTGACTGATGAAAATGATATGCCTTTGTACATTGTTATAACATTAGAAAACACCATGATACAAAGGTGGTACTGAATGGTTTTGATAATGCGGTATTCAAAAGACCTATTGTTATATAGCATTATTATCTACGACAAAAGGAAGAAAGCGAAATAATCAGCAGTGCCTATCCTTGATAATAGGTATGATTATAAATTCATAGAAAATGAAATCGTCAAACGTAATTATGTTTCTTATATCTCATATAAAAGAAAAAGAGGGCCGTATAAAAAAGGGTATTCCAAAAGAAATATCCTTCTACAAGAAATAATCGAGTGGTTGTAGAAAGAGCAAACCCGTGGCATAACAGATTCATGAAACTACTCGTACGATATGAAAAGAAGAATAAGAACTACATTGGCCTGGTGCAACTTACATGTAGTATAATTGTATATGGAAAAAGATTGAGATAATCTCTAAGTTTCGAGAATATCTCTGTGTTTATTATTTAGTTTGAAAAATTGGAAACAAAAAAGAAAATTAAAATAAATGTTCATGCAACAGCAGGTTATTGGTGTATTCTAAGAATGTACCTTAAGCCTTATTATTGGAAAAGTTATAATATTATTTGCAGTTCATAGACTGTTGTAAAGGTTGTTATCCCAACAAGAGACTAGAAGTAACACTCTGAAAACCTGAAATATTAGCAAACAAAATTTCATATAGTTGAAGGCAAAGATACTTGACGATGATGATTCGTTAAATAATTTATACCGATCATCATCGCTTTCCTTCAATAAATTGTTTAATGAAGTTATTGAAGGATTAGTTACTTTGAATTGTTTTTTAATATGATTAAATTATGCCTTTTCTATTACTATGTATTTATATATTATATCCGTTTTTTTTAAAAAAATCATTCCTTTTTAAGATGGATGATATATTGTTATGTGTAGTTTGTGGGTAAAGTATTCCATATTACATGATAGAAAATGAAAACAATATCAAACCTCCATGCATCAGGGTAAGAAAGAATTCTAGAATCTGATTGAAAAAAGGAAACATCCTTAGAAATCTATCAGTTTTAGCTCAAAGAAATGATTTGCAAAAGTGGAAAGATAGTACTGTAATCTATGGACAAAGATGGGTTGTAGATAGAAACAGTGTTTTCCTCGATAAAAAGAAGATTTGATGGAGAATATGTATATACTCATAGGTTAGACTAAAGAATATGATATAAGAGATAATGTTGAAAGCGTCATTGTATAACAAAATGATATCTATTTAAACAAATATGTTATAAAATCAGAGATTACGGGAATCATGCAACAAGGCACATTTATTGATGAAAGAATGTTTTGCGAAGAATGGTTAATGTGTTATCTGCGAAAATATTTTCGTGTTTCTATACATATCGTTTATTCTTTATTTTATAAATGTAAAGTAAATGAAAATTGTTTTATATACTTTAATATTTTATTTTCACAATATTGATGTTAAGTATTAGTTAATTATTTATTTAAATAAATTATTTGATGTTTCTAAAATGTTATACATGCAAACAACTAATAATTAATAAGGGTCATTATTTCTAAAATTATGTAATAATTTTTGGAACTAAATGGTCATGTTATTAGCAAATGGTTAAAATCAAATTATAAGCCACTTATAATAATGGGTATAATAATAATTGTATCCATCGTAATAAATGACTATATAGGATATGGACCTTCATCTCTACCACCACACATTACAATGAACTCCCATTCAAATACAAAAGCCAATCCATTTGCAATGCGTATTTCTTTCCATCTGGCTATTGTAATGGACCATAAACCTGTTCCTATACCTAGTCAGATAGGCATAGATGAACCATTGTGGCACAATCATACTCTCGATAAATATGGAGCGCCAGGAATGCCCATGCCTGGAATGACAATGTCAGGGATGGCTCCTATATACACAAATGATAATAATGGATTAGTAAAAATAGGTTCTCTAGTTAATAGACATTACACATTAGGTGACTTTTTCAACATTTGGGGAATAAATCTTGCGAATAAAACAGTAAATGCAACAGTAAATGGAAAGCCGATAACAAATTTCAAAAACCATATTTTAAATGATGGAGAACAAATTTACATGAATATTATCAGTATAAAGTGAATTTGATCTGCTTTGTTTGTGTGATTCGAGAAAATCATTGAAGAGATGATATTAATGATATTGGTGGTAACGAGAGTACATTAGCCAATCAATTCTCATATTATATCTATCTCCTTCAATGAAACAAACTCACATCAAATATTCAGTAGATTCGCACCTGTTCATGTTCTTTTGCTAGGACACTTTTTGCCATGATCTGCAAACTACAACTATTGTTATAATATTGTTAATAAAAAGACTTTGGTACATTCTAGGAATAAACCAAATTATGTGGTTAATAATCCTTATCATGAGCATCATTATGTATGTCTTTTCCTTTTGTTATATCTTGACATCATTAGCAAAACCTCGAAGATAAAATTGCTTTGCCAGTATTTTTAATTCTAATTTATAATTGTTGTTAGTTTGAATTATTGAATCGTCAGTGTACTTTTGAACTAAAACTATATATTTGAATTTGTTAATAAATTGAATTAGAATACAATCATATCAAATAACTATTATATATATTTGATAATTTTCAATTAAACTCTACTTATTTTAATTAATTAAATAAAATAATTATATAATTTGTAATTTGTTTACTTTTTATATAAACAAATATCACGTAAAAGTATTAGAATCCTACTACCACAAGGAACTTGATCACACGAATGAGGACTTTGTGTTGAAAATCTGAAGTAAAAGTTTTGATGAATTCAAAACAACAGCAAATTTCTCATGCAGATAGATCATACAATAGAAATAATGTTCTTTAGTTGATGTAAAAAACTTGAGTGGGATATAAAACTGAATCACAAACTTGATTGTAATTTTATTCTTATACAAAGCACCTATTCTATCAAAATCTTTTATTATACTACTTGACGATTTATTGTTCGAAAAGTTAAGTTAATTCTTGGTTGATATATCTTCGAAGTGGGTAAACTGTGTAGCCAATTTATTTGTGTTTTATCTTTCATTAAAAGCAAGCTGCCGTGTTCTAGGGTAATTGAAACTGTTTGTTTAGTCTGCTTATGCCTAAATGAAAATTTTCTTTCTGCTCCAAAGCTCAAAGAGGCAATAATTGGATTATTTCCTAATGATTTTTCATCATCACTATGCCATGCTACACCTTCATTGTCATCATGATACAAGTTAAGTAAACACGAGTTAAATCTAGTATCGTTATTTCTTCAATTTTTCTTCTTAGATCCAGTAGTTCTACAGTCCAAGGTAACGCTTGTTTGGATATATTCGAATATGTATACAAATAATCAGAATCACTATGCCATGCTATTTTTCTTTTAGTAGTTATGTGCTTTCCATAAATTAATGCCTCATCGTTTTTCTAGTCTATATTCTTCAATAATATTTCATAGAATCTGTCAGCTTCCTTCTTTGATAGTATTTTTCCATAATAATCTGCGGTACCTTCTTATTTACTATGTGGATTATTTTATCATTAAATAGATTCATTCATTTACTTTTCCATTCTTTGAATTCTTTGATCATGTATTATTCGCAAGGTCGAATACCATAATATAATATTACTTGTTCCAAATTAAAGAATATTCGATTCTTATTCTTTTTTCGTTTTCCTAAATCACAATCTCGTTTTCCTTAAATTTTAAAATCCGTGTTACTACTAAAATATTTTCATTATTTTCAAATTTTGTATCTATCTCTATATTGCTAATCTCGGTATGTTCTATCACTATCTCATCAATTAACAATTTGGTTCTTGGAATCCTGGGATATTAGTTTAAAAGTATGCCTTTTTCTATCATGTACCGATTTCAAATCGAAATCTTCCCATAATAATGGTTTAAAGATATCGATTATGATTATTATATTTGTCAAGTTCAAGCGATGAGATGATAAAGAATGCATGAACAAAGCATATTCGTTTTTATTCATCCGCTCTATCTTTTTGCCAGTTAATGGAAGAAATCTTTTCTTGTAATATTTTATTTACATCACCATTTATTTTCTTTCCTTGCTATCGAAATCTTGAGAGTGAAATCTTATATTCTCAAAATTGTCAACAA
Source organism: Candidatus Nitrosocosmicus sp. (assembly GCA_025934495.1). Taxonomy (GTDB): domain Archaea; phylum Thermoproteota; class Nitrososphaeria; order Nitrososphaerales; family Nitrososphaeraceae; genus Nitrosocosmicus. The sequence continues at coordinate 20,056 of JAICXY010000051.1, read as the reverse complement.
TGGTTCCATTGATAATGGATATTCCTTCTTTCTCCAGCAAATCCTTTTTTTTATCTGTACCATACATATATCCTCCTAATTTGCCATTAGACCTTACCACTCGATGACATGGTACCTTCACCGGATTAGGGTTCTTTCCTAGAATTCTCCCTATTACTCTTGAAGCTGAAGGGTTCCCTAGTATTTTTGCGAGATCTCCGTATGTAGAAACCTTACCTACGGGTATTTTCAAAAGTAGATCATAAACATCTGCATCCTTTATTGTATTGCTAGGTTCTTTTTTATTTTCGTTCCTTAGATCTATTTTATAATTTTTATTCATATATTATGATATCATGATAGCAAGATATAAAGATATCTATATAATGCTATCATGATATCCATATTTATATAACCTACAGAAAAATATCTTATGCCACACACTCTTGTTATTAGGGGATTCGATGACCAGGTTCATGGACAATTAGGCGATATGGCAAACCAAAGAGGAGTGTCTATAAATTCTATAGTTAAAGATGCGGTAGATATGTGGTTAAATCAGAAAAAATCTGAGATACGCAAGAAACATCATCTCATCATATATTCGGATGATGAATCCATTAAACAATTAATCAAATCCATGGATAGACTAGCCATAGAAAGTAATTTGTATAGATGCTTCTTTGGTCCCCCTGATAATCCTTCAATCAAACTCTTGACTAAACTTGAGTGGTACAATGGTACAGTCATACCATATTTTTATTCTTCTTCTTCTTCTTCTTCTTCACAGTCAAAATCAAAAGAAAAACAACATAATAAAGTACAATCGCAGACTTCAATTCATAATTCTGTCGATATCACAGAATATTGTAAAAAAGTGATTGATAACATTATACAAAATGCAGATAATAAATCGGTATGTTGCATGGATTTTCTAATGAATGATGTGTCAAAGACTTCTTTAAAACAGGCTTTATCTTTGGAGAAAACATACGATAGTAGCAGGTTAGCGGGTCTGATGTATTGTAATTATAAGAGTAGCAATTTAATTAATTCAGAAATAACAGATATTTTGGAGCTATTTGAAATACATGATCAAATATTTATTTTAAAAGAAAATGAGATATACAAATTACATATTACTAAAGAAAATGTTCATAAGTTATTCTTAAATTAGGTTATGATAACTAGTTATAATTCCTAAAAATATATCAGCGTATAAAATTATGAACTATTTAATGGCATACTATGATTCTTTTGCATTAAGGAACTTGATTCCTACGGACATGCAGTAAATTTAACTATACATGAGTAAGAATATACACCTGACTTTTGAAAATAAAAGAGATCATCCACTATCCTTATTCCTTTTTATGCTAATCCATTGAATCAAAAATGCAATACCCATAATAGAAGATCAAATAATAGAAATAGAACAAGGAATGTATTATCTAGAATTTCTTAATACTGGATATCTTTTTGAGATAAAGTATTTAAAATTATAATTGTTTATTAATTGTATTGAACTTGATTGTTGCTTCATTTCTCATTCTTTCAATCTTTCTGGTATCGTTAAAATTCGATCTGATAATATTCCAAAATCAAGTTTTAGTTTGATTTAGAAATATGGCATTTAGGTTATTGAATTCAATATTATAAGTTATACGAATTTTCGAAAATGGTTTACTTATATACTTGTTTTTTGTAGTTTATTTATAGGAATTGACATTTGCCTCCAAAAATAATCTAGAGAGGACAGAAGTATTATATGGCTCAGAAAATGTCATGGATGCATTATTTCAATTTGTATCCAAATCAAAAACAATGGACTCTTGTGGTGATTCTAGAGCGCCTTCATTTGTCATTGAGATAGAAGAATACCGGAAATTATTAACCGCATTAAAAAAAAGAAATATCAAAATTAGATTTATTACAGATATCAATAAAGATAATCTTGCCTACTGTAAATATCTGATGAAATTCTATACGGAAATACGCCATTTAGAGGGAATTAAAGCAAACTTTTCTATAAGCGAATCAGAATATGTGGCTTCTTCAACTTTGATCCAAGGAGAAAAATTACAGCAATCATCTGGACCCATACAACAAGTTATCTATAGTAATGTTAAGGATATTGTAGAGCAGCAAAAATATGTGTTTGAAAGTTTTTGGAATAGGTCGATCCTCGCTGAACAGCGAATTAATGAGATCGAAGAAGGGACTGTTTTAGGCCATACAGAAGTCCTTCAGATTCCGATTAAAACAAAAGAATTGTTTATCAAATTAGTACAATCATCTAAAGAACAAGTATTATTATTACTTCCGTCTGTGAATGCATTTCTTCGTGAAGAACGCATAGGTATTATTCATTATTTAAAATTAGCTGCTCAAAAAAGAGGCATTAATGTTAAGATTGTAACTCCAACCAATGATATGATAAATGGGATAATGCAAAACATAAAGAGTGATAATATTAATAATTTTGTTATTCAGCCTTTTGAAATTTCATCTACTGAAATAAATGTAAATACCGTTACCATACTTATAGTAGACTCGAAAGAGTCATTGGTAATAGAAAAGAAAGATGATTCAAAGAGTGATTTTATTGATGCCATAGGTTTATCAACTTATTCTACAAGCAAACCCACAGTATTGTCTTATGTTTCAATTTTTGAAAGTTTTATTAATCAGGTGAAATTATATGAACGACTTAAAATACATGGTAAAATGCAAGAAGAGTTCATTAATATTGCTAGTCATGAACTAAGAACACCTACACAAGCCATTCTTGCATATTCTGATTTGTTAGAACGCCATCCTAAAAAGAGATATGATATGATTCAAGCTATAAAAAGAAACGCTACAAGACTTCAAAGACTTACAGAAGGTATACTAGATGTTACCAAAATAGAAAGCAAGACATTAAATTTACATAAAGAGAAATTTGATTTAAGTGATTTAATATCGACTGTAATTAATGATTACAGAATTGAAATTGAAAAGAACGTTGATGATGAAGGTAAAATCAGATTTTTATATACCAATATAAATAAAGTACCCCTTTTTGTAGAAGCAGATTATTTGAGAATTCTTCAAACTCTCTCTAATATTTTAAATAATGCTGTAAGGTTTACTAAAGCAGATAAAAAAGTAGGTTATGTATATATTACCGCGGAAAAACAGAAAATAGGCGAGGATCAAGGAGTTACTGTCAGGATAAAGGATACTGGTCAGGGTATTGATAATGACATGCTTTCAAGGCTGTTTACTAAATTTTCCACAAAATCAACAAATGGTACAGGCCTTGGATTGTTCATTTGCAAGGGTATAATAGAAGCCCATGGCGGAACTATATGGGCTGAAAATAATAAAGATGGTAAAGGAGCAACATTTTCATTTAATCTGCCATGTAATAATTAACATAAGCAACAATGGTAATCATATTTACGAATAATAGGATATAAAATGGGGACGTTTATGACAACCAATAATAAAAGAATATTACTGGTAGATGACGAACCGGACATCATTTTAGCTTTCAAAATCGGACTGGAAGATCATGGATTTATAGTTGATGCGTTTGACGATCCACAAACAGCAGCATCCAACTTTAAATGTAATGTATATGATCTATTACTTCTTGATATCAAAATGCCAAAATTAAATGGAATTGAGTTTTATTATCGTATGAAAGAGATTGATAAAAAAGTCAAGGTCTGTTTTATAACAGCTTCTGAAATATATTATTATGAGAAGATTACAGAAGAAATATTTACTTTATTAGGTACACGACGTCTATTTAGAAAACCCATTAAATTAGAAGATTTAGTAATGGCACTTAGAAAAGAACTAGGATTAATCTCTAGTAACAATAATAAGAAGAAAAATAATAAAAATAATAAATCTTTTTATGTATAATAGTGGGTTCAAATTAAAGAATTTAAATAATGAATCGAAGAGGGGATTAGAGATATTTATAATAGTTGGAGGAATTATCGCTTATCGTATTTTATCAATGATTATTCCCAATATACCCTTTTCCAAATATCTCGGTATCTTAGCTTCTGCAATTACATCTATTATTGCCTATCGGGAGAAACGTCAAAATTTTTTAGGAAATATAAAAAACATTCAAAGGCTATTGTCAAACTACTTAAAAATGGATATTGTAATGAATCTATTTTAGGTTCAATTAATGATTTTAATGTCATCTATCCAAAAGAACCTGAAATAGAAGATATTGGAATTGCTAAATTACATTTAGAAAAAGATTATCCCAAGATATGGAAATTAAAGAATGATGTTAAGGAAATTTCTGAAAATCGTTTAAAATTAATAAATACTCTTATTAATCAAAATTTTCCGTCAAAAATCGAAGAACTATTAAAAAAGATGATTCTATTTTATACTATGAGAATATATTCTATGAAATTTTGAATGAAATACAAAATAATATGGATGGAAGATATAGAAATTTAAATCTTGGAATTAATGGTGATACTACTCTATTTTATGGATATTTTGAACCAAATCAACACGATATATTATTAAGTACAAAATATGATTATCCCAAGTCAAAGGAAATTCATGAGGAATTTAAAAGAATTATTAATTCATTGATAACAAATAGTGAATTAATAAATTTAGTGGCAGAGTATAATAGAGAAAGTGATGATTTCTACAACAATGATAAAAGAACCGAATTTTTTACATCTATAGATAATTTATATAAATATATACCAAATACCAATAAAATGATGTGTAGAAAAGTTGACTGCGGACTTGAAGGATGTGCTAATAGATTTATGAATTTCATGACAATCTTTCTCACTAGCATTCTGTATAAGCATTAACCACTTGTTTTGTCCTTTAATCTTTATACCATATCTTTCAGCGGGTGTTTCACCGTCAAGGGCTTCATGTGGACGCATGTAATTATGATAAATTTGGTAGCCTGTTAGGATAGGCGTGTCCCGCTTTCTTGAGTCCTCTCATGGTCTTCTCTCTATCCCTAATTTCACCATTCATTCTCTCCATTTTGTTGTTGTTATGGTCGCCCTGAAGTCGGATGTGGTTGATGTGTCTAGTTCTAGGCCACTTGTTAGTGTATAGCTCTCTATTGAAAGCAGTATGGAAATTGGGTGCTCCGTCGCTAATCAAAGTGTTCGGACGAGTCTCAGCAACCTCTTTATCCTTTTTGAAAAGTGGAGTAATGTCAGCAGTGTTCTTGGTATCGGCTAACTGTTGAGCTATCCAGAAACGGGTTTCATCATCCATTAGGGCATACAAGTATTTGGTGTTACCTTTGACCTTTAAATACAACTCGTCAGTTCTCCATGCTTGACCTACATCCGGTTTAATCTTTTCTAAATAAGTATTCATAAGAGTTATGTATTTCCCAAACCATTTGTATACGCTAACATGACTTATGTTCACTCCTTGTAGTTTCAAGAAATTTTTAATGTTTCTAAATGACTCACCGGTAAAGTAAAGTTGTATAGCTGATGTTATCATCTGAGGTGTAGCGTGCATTTTATCAAAGCAATATTAAATGAAAATCGTTTTCCACATTCTTTACATAAGTATCTTTGAATGTCTCCATTCTTGTTATGTCTTATAGCTTTCTTGACTATATTTTCAGAGTTGTAGTAACAGCATGAAAGCGAATCAATAGGTTGAATGACAATTTCCTTCTTAATAGTTTCTCTTAACTCTAGACTGAATTCTACAGCGTAGATATGTTTACACTTTACGCCCATGTATACATGGTCAGCACATGAACAAACCCAACCAATCGAGGTGACAAGAATCGTAGATTTCGCCCCTAGTGAGCGATTTAACTTCGTAGTTTCTATCGTTTAATCTTTTAACATTGGCTTGTAACAGTCTTCCTGACTCTTCTCTGTTTGTTTGTTGGTATTTGATCATCTACGTATATAGAATATAACCTCAGCTATAAAGATATCGTTATATACGTAGAAGTTGATAATAAATTATTATGCCAACATGGAAGAAAGACGCTAAAGAATTTGAAGTGGGAGTAAACTATGTAGAAACTCGAGGTTATTCTAGTTCTATTCCTAAGCCGATTATGAATTTATTAGATAATCCTAAAAGAATCAAGTTTATAATTAAAGATGATAATAAAACGATAGAGGTAAAATCAGGTGAACAGTCACTGTAACAACTTTAAGAGTCGACTTTGTAAATCCAAATAAGCGGTCTTCCCTTTTTTCTGTTATACTGTAATTAGTATATGCTTCTCTTCCTCCTTCATCAATCTCCTTTCCCAGTTTAACAAGACCCATTTGTTCAAGTGCTCTTAAATTACTCCAAAGATTGCCATCAGACATACCAAGTTCTTGCTTGAATTTCTGAAATCTGATTGTCTTATTCTCAATCAGTGACTTGAGAATGAATATTCGTGCGGGATATAATATACGGTGTAATTCATCAATCTTTGAGTAATGCATACGTTTATATACTAGCTAATGACCTATATATTTTCTCTAAAGTAATTTCCAACATTGTATTCAGCTATTTAAATACTTTATTGTATAATATATTGTGTTAGGTCACTTCTCTATAACTGGAGAAACCAAATATACCGCCCGAACACCATCTGAATGGGAATGCCTTGGCTGGAACTTCCTATTCAATGGGATTTTTCTTGTTGGCGGAGGCATATTTGTTATCCTCCTAGCTCGACTGTTCAAATAACCGTTGGGTATCCTCTCACGAGGAGAATAACTTCAATTTAAACTATGGCTATTTATTTATAACTAATTATATTATTCAAGGTCTTGAGGGGTTGGGAATAATCGTTTCAAGACCTCATTGGTACAAAATACCTACAAATCTTTTTTTTTGTAGTAATATTATATATGTTAAACTTTTATAAATTTTTTTTGGTTTTCAAACAATTAGTTCGGCTATGACCCGACTGCTAACAATCTGTAGAAGACCACATAAGTTAACAGTACCAAATAGAGAATGAATGTAGACAAGAGACACAAAACTGGAATTAATTTCCCATAATATATCTATAGTGGATTTCGAATAAAAGGAAGGACATAAGGAAGAACGTAAGGAAGGACGTAAAGGAAGGATTTACCGGATTTAATGAATCAGGACAATCAAATATTACTATTCAACGCTTTTGAATAATAATGAAATCTTTATTAATAGATCGTCTCCAGATCTTTTACATATAGAGATTATTTATACCTCAATTTATCTAATCTGGATTTGTTGGTCTATTAACATCGACATTATGATCCATTGGAAAATTCATGATAAGATTCCATAGGCCTTTAGATTTTTGATGTTTTATTTGAAATAACGTTTACTCATCATTCCAATCAATATAGTTGTTTATCCTCTTCTGAAGGTAAATAATCAATACAGCCATTCCAATTTCTGATTATTTTATTATATGAATATCCTCTTTATGGGATGATGAGACCAGGTCCATGAAATAAAACAAGTCCAACAATAGAATTTATCACCAATATCAACAATATTCTGTTATCATGGGATAGACCAAGATATTCTTTTTACTAATGCTTTTCTAAATCTTCATAACAGATCCATTAGGCTAGATAAGATTCGTTATCATCCTTATTTCTGAAACCATATAATCTTCATCTTTGAGCAAGATTATCTTGGCACGGTAATTAGATTCCTTATCCGTCTCATCAATCAAATTATACAAAGTGTTTCTTTCATCATCAGAATTGGTCTGAGAAAAGTATTATCCCTCCGTTAGCTAAAGGTGTTGTGGCATGGTATCTAAACAAGTAGTATTAGTTTACAAAATGATATAGCATTCTTTACATAACTGTTAAGGAACAGGGAAGTATGACTAGAAACCACGGATTTGTTGAAATGGAAGATGAAAAGAAAGTACGGTCATAGATGGAATGCCGAAACAACAGTCCACTTCAAAGATAAAGAGAATGTTTGGTGAGTACAAGTGTTTGCTGCTTGGTTTCAAAATCTGGTAAATTAGATAATGATAAAAGTATCTTATATAATCTATTAAGGGGAATCTAGAGAGCCAAAAAAGGATATGACTAAAGGATAAGGAATTAGGCGAAAGCATATCAAAAGAACGAAATATGTTTGTAGTAGAACGTTTCCTATCCAACCTGGCATAGGAGTGTGACAAACATCTTGTTCAACCGAAGATAGTGGAGGTACCTCGTATCCACCACAAGCCTGCAAGTTTTTGAAAGTAGATCATCATCTACATTCTTCTTAGGAGAAAAGCATATTGAAATTACAATACACTACATAAAGGATAGAACCAATGAATGTTTTAACAACTACTTTAATGTAGAAAGGAGAACTATGGATTAAACATGTAAAACAATGGCCAAATCTATTTACCCCTATCACAAAAAAGAAATAATATCTTAACTTTACAGAGGCGGTAGTTGTATTTGTATGCTTATTTTCTATGGACTTTCAAAATGTATTCTGTTGCCGAATTCTATTTTTATTAACTTTAATGATTAATCATACCCAGTCGACCACTTTGATAGTCTCTAATAGCCTGATGAATTTCTGCTTTGGTATTCATAACAAATGGTCCATATCTAACTATAGGTTCATTGAGTGGAGTACCTGCGATTAGAAGAACCTCTAATTTTTCTTTTGTGTTTTCTACTGCTTTAATTGTGATTCCTTCACCATCTTTGTTAAAAATTGCCATTTGTTCTGCTTTGACGTTTATTTTGTCTTTTCCAAAAATACCTTCTCCCGAAATAACATAGGCAAAAGTATTGTAAGTGTTTGGGATTGGGTACATCACTTCATTAGCACCAGGCTCAATGGTAAAATGTAGGTATAAAATTGGTATCTTTGTATTTATTACAGATCGAGTACCAAAAGCATTACCTGCAATTATCCTGACCACGCCCTTCCCATCTGGCATCTTTACGATGGGAATTTTTGATGAAGGAATGTCCTGATACTGAGGATTTGTCATCTTAGCGATTTTTGGAAGGTTTATCCACAATTGAAAACCATGTAATACTCCGCCTGAGTCAGTAAAGTCTTTAGATGGCATTTCAGAATGAATTACTCCAGACCCTGCAGTCATCCACTGAACGTCACCAGGATTTAATTTTCCTGAATTGCCATGTGAATCCTTGTGTTCAAATTTGCCAGAAAGCATATACGTTACTGTCTCAAATCCTCTATGAGGATGATCAGGAGCACCTTTAGCTTCACCTGGTTTTAGATTCATGGGACCCATTTCGTCTAAAAGTAAAAAGGGATCTAATTCTGAAAGAGAAGGACTTGGAAATGGTCTATGTACAATAAATCCTTCACCCTCTTTTGTTTCCAAGCTAGTGATTACCCGATTAATAGAACGATTTTTATTTATAACATACTGGTTATCTTTTGCTATAGTTGTTGTTTTTACTCCAAAACCATTACTTTCATTTTCACTTTTTATTTTTTCCATGTCAATAATACGACCATATCATATTTAATACTGGTAGTTATCTAATACTTAGTAAGTTATTGGTATTGTATATAGTTAGGAAAAGATTACCATGATTAAAAAGCATAGAGAATATTAATTAATTTGGTAAGGATTTTCTTACTTTTAAGTTTCTAATTCTTTTGTTTATTATTTTTTCTTGTTATTGGTATTATGTTATCTACTTTCTATCTATTTATGCTATCTGTTGTTATTTTATGCTTCTCTTCATAGTATTTCCATTTATCAACCCAATTGCTCAATTGCTTTAAAATTGATTCAAGTTCTGTAGTTCTCATGGTTAAACTATATTCTACGCGTATTGGGATTTCTGAATATATTTTTTTAGTTATCAATCCCTCGTGTTCAAGTTCGATGAGTCTTTCAGATAAAACCGTACTACTGATTCCAGGCAATAATCTTTTTAATTCATTGAATCGAACTATGCCATTAGTGCTTAAATTTCTTAAAATATGAAGAGACCATCGCTTTCCAAGTATTTCCCAAATACCAGATATATCACATTTTTCCTCTTTCATCTTTACTATACAAGTAATTTATTAATACCACGTATTAAAATATAATAGTTGATAAAATGTTTATAACATTAGTTGGTATGCTTTTTCTGATATTTATGCTCATATATAATTTCCAGCATGTGGCAATGTTATTGATCTTATAAAAAAGAAATTTAACTGTACTTAAATCGAGAACTAAACAATGAATTAGAATAATAACCAAATTTCATGTTGTTACCTATTTTAAATATGAAATTTATCCCAATATCTTAATTTATCTGTATTATTAAATTGATAGGTCTACTTTTAAAGGACCGATATCCGCACCAAGCCTATTGGTCTACAATAAATTTTACTGTATATTATGGTTCATTTTATATCAATCCATTGAAAGAGCTGAACAGAAACATAAAATATGATCATATGTTATCTTTCTTTCTTTCTCTTAGTTAGGCATTGATTTTATCTCTCAATGTAGATACAGATACTTGTGAATCCAAATTCATTGTCTAATGGTTTCTAACATTAGTCTACGTATCTTAATATTATATTTGAGAGCATCTGGAGACATGTAGATTATACATATCAATAAAAAAGTTAATTTATGTTTGTGAATATGATCCCCTTAAATCACCTGTAGAATTAAAATCATCTCAAACCCTTGATGATATCAATAATGATGTAATTAAAGTCTGCCAAATCAAATATACATAACATTTTTTCCCTATTAGAAATGGCCGCAGCTTAACAAAGACTATATCCTAATACAATATTTCTCGATGATAGAATTAAATGGCTTACTTTTGCTAATTGGTAAAAACCTATCATATTGTTACTGGTTGATATTGGATGGGATTATTTCCTGCATATCAAAATATTTCAACTCTATAATCCGCCCAAATAAAGCCAATCACAATAAAATTAGAAATAATTCTACATCCTTATCTTTTTTTTAGACTATTATTTTGCAATTACATGATCATGTTATATAATTTAAGTATGCTCTAAATCCTACCTATTGTCATATTGGTTACTATCAAATATTTTCTATAACGTGGCAATAAACTTGGAACCTCTATTTCCAACATATATAATTAGTATATGGTATCCGTTGTAGCAAGGATAATTTTGAAATTAAACGATTATTAATTCTTTATATAAGAAAAGCATTGTTTAAGGTAAATAAATCTATAAAAAACAGTACCTATTTCAATGAATATTTTTCCTGTAAAAGAAGAAGGAATAATTTTAAACCACATTATGTAAATATGGTTTAATCCATCATTGATCAACATAATGGAGAACTAATTTCTAAAGTAGCAGAACCGAGTATTTAATTGTGTGGGTGTGCATCAACAGAGATAAAAACATCTGATGAAAGATGTTTTATTTTACTATTAATCTTATACAAAAAATTAAGAAGAGAAAGACATAAACTTATCTAAAATATATGGGTTTATATATGTATATGTATTTTAATAATGGATCAATTCTACAATTCGTTTCTATATCGCAAGGCTGTTTTTCCAAGACGAACTAATTTAGATAGAATTTCTTCGAGTTGTCTATTTTGGTGGAAACCGTGATAAAATTATTACAGTATAGTTCTATTAAATTATTATTGTTCTTGTTGCTATATACTATCGTACTGCTGTCTATATCGTTTCTATCTACGGGAAATAATAATACTGTAAGAGCAGAACAACAACAACAACTAACACGTCAGGGGGTACCTATAGCTCTAATACCTGGTCTTACTGGAAATATTCTTGCTACAGTTTCTTTCTTGATAGGTACATCGTCATTTATTTTAGGATTGAAAATCCAAAGTGCTTCACGGATAGCATTAACATCATCTACACAATCAATATCGCCCTTATCTATAATTAACAAATATTTTGATTTATTGATATTGGCACTAGTTATTCCATCAATAGTGATAAATATATATGGAATACTTATGGTTGCAAGTCACTTGTATCCAGAAGATGCACCTTATTTATTACTACTTTTTGCTCTTTTTATACCAATAGGAGCGATATTATTTTTAGTCAAAAAATTACATTAAATGTTATTTGTTAATCATTTATGTTTTAAAAATGCTGAAGTTTTCTATTCGCATATTGATATAAATTTTCGATCCTCAGAATAGTTTTGGAAATACATTAACATTTTTAGGATTGTAAATCCATCTATACAAATATTTTATCGCTTGAAGATGCTTTGTTGCATGATTATTAATATCTCTGAATTTACTATCTGTTTTGTCCACATAGATATCATCTCGTTATACAATGATGCTTTTAACATTATTTCCTGTATTATGTTCTTTAGTCCAACGGAGTAATATACCCTCCATCAAACGTCTCTTTGTACAAGAAAATACAGTTTCTACAATTCATCTTTGTCCATATTAACGACTCTGTCCTTCCACTTTTGTAAACCATTTCTTTGTGTCAGAACTGACAGATTCCTAAGGATGTTCCCTTTTTTCCATCCAACTCTAACATTATTTCTTACTTTGATACAAGGCAAAATCCCATTGTCCGTCAAACATCTAAAAACACCACTACTATCGTAGACACCATCATCTGCAAATAGTTTGCTCGCTGTAACACTATTTGATTTTATAATGTTTTGAATTGCTTTGTTGCATAACTATGAAATTCGTTTTTTGTTGACTGAAATTTACAATAACAAAACGAATTATAAGAATCCGATTCCCTAAACTTAGATTAGACGATTCATGCTATTACGAAAAATTGAGTTATGCAACAAGGCAGTTTTGAACCAATTCTGATAACATCTTACTATCATGAATATGCTCGTCAGTAACATTAATCGAAAGAATTTTCTTACTTTTTATATTTACTATAATGTGTATTTTCAAATATCCTTTTCTTATACCCTATTTGTCTCTTATCTATTGTCCTCTGTTTGTAACCTTTATTCCCATACTATCTATTGCAATGATAAGATAGTCATCTTCAAATTCCTTATTTTGTTATCATCCTCTTTTGTTTTGATGTCCAATCTGTTTATTCTTTATGTTTATAGTTGTAAAATCTGGAATTGATGGAACTTTTCCTTTAGCATGTCCTTGTGCAATACCCTCTTCGGTTTGTTTATAAGGAAGATGAAAATATGCTTTGGCATATCCTAGGCGAAGAAGGAAAGTATTAGGATAATGAAATGATTCACCTATTTTGCCTTGGTTCATCTCTTTTAGCTCGGCATCCCAGTTGTTTATGACATCAAAGCCAAGCAATATTTCACCGCGTCTAACAAGAGATTGGTTGTAGATGGACCATTTCATATCTATAGTTAGTTAAAGTTAGCTAAATGCATTTGGAAAAGTGGAATCATGCAACAAAGCAGCTTGAAGATAATCCTTCGGTTTGTTGGATCATTTGTTATGTCCTTTATTTTTGCATCCGAGTTTAATTATTTGCTCTTTATTAATTGAATACAAAAGATGACTAAATATCATGAAAGAAATTCAACCATCTCTTACAAAAATAATCCTATAATAAATAAATAAAGAATTTGTAATAATTTATACATTGTAAAATATAACATCAAATTTTGAATATGGTATTTTGAGTTGTTTGATAGTGTTGTGGTATAGATATGATAGAATGGTTTGTATTTGTCGATAAATAATTTTGTATCAAATCAAATAAATTTGTACATTCGTTAAATGTACTATAAACTATATCAATAAATTGAAATCTAATAATATTGGATGCCAAACAAATATAATATTAATTATAGTATTATAAAAAGTAACGTTTTACTAATTTTGGTCGTATTAACGTTCGCCTCCAAGGAATTTAAATTGTTTTTGCTTAAATAATAGCAATATCCAAACACAAATGTATCTAAGGTTAAAGTTTTACAATGTTATTGTAATAACTATGGTAATTTTTATCTTTACAATTGGAACTTGTCGAACTAGTGATGCAGTTAAATATAGTAACAGTAGTGTGGATAACGTTAAATATATACCATTTTTTTTACCTTTTAATTCACATATTGCAGATCAATCAATTCATAAAAAGTATTCAAATAGTATTATACCATTTCCTTAACTTATAAAAAGTTTAACTGAGTTAACCCAAGTTATTTCATCTTATTGTATTTCTTTTATAAAAAAATGTTCTAAATCATGCAAGGTATTATTGTCTGTAGTCTTGATTTGAATTTCAATAGTATATCTTGGCGGCTTGAAAAATAATTTGATGAATTTACTATTGTTGCTTATTCTTACTACTCTCTTTATATTGAAAAATAGATTTTTGTAATAATATAGTTACTACTTTGTATTTGGAATAGTATTCATTTCATATTTGAAGTAGAATTGGCAGATATCAAAGTATGATCTAATTTGCCTTGGATTTCTATATTGGACATGTATGGTTCAGGAAATGCGACATCAGATCTAGATTCGGGACAGCCAAATCCTCCTTGTACGCCCTTTCTTATTACGCCATCAGCAATCTTGACTGTAGAGTTGTCTGCCTTTGTTTCTCCAGATGTACCGGGAGTGCATATAAATGGTAAACTGACAGGAGTGTTATTGATGGTTCCAAATATTCTATATTGATATGTAGTTTGAACTGTAGGATAGAATGGAGCATTATAATGACCTTGATCTCTGAATGCGGGCGTTAGGTTAAAGACCTTCTTTTTAGCACCTGCGGTAACTTCAACCTTGAGAGTTTTATCTAATCCTTCTACATGCTTTGTACCGTTTGCAAGGGAATTCATTGGATCTTTAGGAGATGGAGTATAAGCAAAAAAGTCTACTCCTGACTTATCATCTACAAATACCGGTTCATTCTGTGAGCCAACCACTAATAGGTAGTCTTTACCACCAATATTGAACAATTGTCTTTGATGCGCAAGAGCAATTTGACTATTAATCGAGAATATCAACAATATGGCTGCACCAATTGCTCCAACAATTAAAAGATCATTTCTTTTGCTATTATTTCTAATTTGCATAATTTGAGTATTACCTTGCTTATTGTGTTTGATGGTTTTTTTATAATATTTATGGTGCATTCGTGGAATAGGATAAGATGGCTCTATTCAAATAATACATATTTCCTAAATATGGTAATCTACAACAAAGATTTATCAATTGATCACATACTATAATTTAAAATTCTTCTTTCTACATGGAATTAAGTTTTCAGTCATTCAAATTAGTTTAGGATTAATTACGCAATATTTTAATATTTTTGATATATTTTTAGAATAAAAAAAATTATGTAATCTATAGAAAAATCATCGATCTTCTTATAAACCTATTAGAATTTTAAT
Organism: Candidatus Nitrosocosmicus sp.; assembly: GCA_025934495.1. Lineage (GTDB taxonomy): Archaea > Thermoproteota > Nitrososphaeria > Nitrososphaerales > Nitrososphaeraceae > Nitrosocosmicus. The sequence goes on along the minus strand of JAICXY010000051.1, from coordinate 4,738 downwards.
GAATTTTTAATCAAATGGATAAAAGTTATTTTTGGATATATCAAACATATCATATGAAAATTTAATGGATAATTCATGAATAACTATTTTAGCTTTTAGGATTGTCATAAATTTAGATTAAAACTTTGGCAATCTAAATTAAAATATTGATTGTGTTTTAATATTTTTAATTGCATTATTTGATTTTACTTGTATTGGAATTATCTAGTCCTACTCCGGTAATAAGAGTTCCAAACATTTCATTTGGACTTGCAAAGTGACCATTTGTTTTTTTTACATCAATAGTCAAACCTAGTACTTTTTTACCCATTAGATGAACAGTTATAGGTACATGCTTAAATTCCATTCCAATGTTTGAATGGATATCTGCTACTCCTGTTACAATTATATCATTGCCTGCAAAAATGACATTATTTGATGAAAAATTATTGATTATATGATTGTGAGAAAGACTTCCATCTGGTTTTATCATTGTAAAATTGGCGTTAAAGGTGGCTGTCATATTTGGTATGCCTATACTATTATTATGTGAATTTTTGATTTTTAAATTCCAAAGGCCACCTTGAATCCATTCTACCAAACCACCTTTTATTTGGTTATTTGCAAAGTGTCCAGAAGCTTCTGCGATTGTACTATCTTTTTGTTGGTGAGATCCATTGTTATTGGTAGTAGTAGTATTGGTAAATTGCTGTGCCAAAGCCGGGTGAAAAATAAACGCAGATAATATTTCTTTTGGTATTATTAATGGATTATTGATTATTACAGTTATCAACCCAATAAAAATTACTACCAATGATGTGTTTCTATAGTATTTAGAAAAATACTGATTCATTTAACATTGTATGTTAGCAATATAATATATCAATTACTTTTGTAAACAAGACTTTTCAACTCTATCTATCTATCTAAAAGGCCAAATACAGCATTGCAATCCACATAAATGATTTGTTTGTTGAGTTGCTTTTACTTTTAGTTATAAAATTATGAAAAGAAGAAATTATTGTCATCTAATCCGATATTAGAATGAAATTGCATATACACTAATTAATCCGATGACGCTCTGGGTAATTATTTAACAATTTTATTGACCATTTTAGAATATTTTTATTCTAACTCTCCAATATGATATATTGATATTTAATTAGGTAGGTCGAGCGCTTGTGAATATATTCTACCAACAAAAGAAGAACACCTCGAAAAAATGGAGAATTCAAAGATTGATATAGGAAGGCAGGTTGCAATGGCAAGTATGGCGATTTTTATATCTTGATTGCGAGTGTTACCTTTCCCGTGGATATCAAATACTACAATTATCCTTGTAGTAGTAGTAGGAAGTGGCTACCTATATTCAAAGGATCGTTCTATTCTTTAAAAAAAGGACGAATAAAATGGATCTTTCGATGACGATATCTATTATTGTATCTTTGTTTTTACTTCAGTTTATTCCAGCCATAGTCATTACATTATTTGCACTTTTATCTGAATTTATTGAGTTTATGTAGAAAAGGAACGAAAAATATAGAAATGCTCTATAAATGTGCTCCAAAAATGGCAATAATAAAAAAGAAAAAAATAGTTAATAATTAAAAAAAGGATTTTCTGTCAACTGTTTTGTTGCATGATTATATTATCGTTATTTGTTAACGTTTTATTGTTGATAGAATTAATGGACACAGTGAAATTATGTTATTGCACTACTGAAATATAGTTTTAGCTACTGTTTTTGAATCATGCAACAAAACATTTTATATTACTTTTCTCATAAAAAGAAAAAGTGTAAATCAAAGCATGGATAACAAAGACTATATTCATTGATCAACATACTAAAGAAATGATTTCTCAAGTCGAGCCGAAGGACTTGGCTAATTAATATAAAACATCAAGTCATAGGAGGATTTTGTCTTACTTTGGCAACTTAACATATAGTATCTTGAACCCCTTGGATTATAATAATAATATAACAATTTTAGAGTTTCATTTCAATATCCATCATTTACTCTTTGGAGGAATAAATTTCTATTATAATCAGTTCTGCCCATATTCAAGGATTTGCTATTTTACCAATACCGGAGATTTTCGATTTGTTATCTTATTTTCTGATGTAATAGGTATATTCTTTATAGGTATTTTGAAGAGATTTCTTGGCTACAATAATACGCATTTTCTTTTCAAATTATAATCGGTATAGGTGATAAAGTCCGTTTGAAAACGTGGATTAATCATTATATCACTTATGCATTAACCACACAATCTATAATGTATATAATTTTTAATTTAAATGATAAAATGAATAAATAAAATGAATAAATAAAAACAAAATATTGGGAGAAGATGACAACAAAAAAGGATCAAATGACGATGACAAATTAATTAGTAGTTATGACACTATTTTAAAGGAAAGTGCGATTTTAACTACTTTTTCAGGAATACTATTTGGCTTTTTACTTCAAATCTCCATAAATTCTCCACATAGTTTTGATTTTTTTAATAAATTATTGATACTGATTTCGCTATATTCTATAACTATTGCAACCTCGCTATTTATCATGCCTGTTATTTATCATCATTTACAATACCCTTACAAAGATATTCAAAAATTCAAATTACGATCTCATAAATTCACACTATTCGGACTATTACATGTCGGAATTACACTATACATCGGATTGACTATATCGGTATCTACAGTTTTTCATACTAATTTCTCATGGATTCTAGCCGCCATACCCTTTATTCTCGTTTTTATTTATTTTATCTTTAGAAAATAGCGAGATAAAAAATTAAATAAATTATAACAAAAAATCGTCTTGAATAGTTAAGGTTATTCCGAAGATAGGCTTTGTTATATATGCATTTCATATCAAATGCTATATAAGGAGATGTGGGGAACACGTTATTTCAACTAATGGTGATAAATGATGTCCTCAAGCATGTAAATTTTTAAAATCAAAACATCAAACAAACTATTACCACAATCATTTTGTTTGTGAAAAAATATGGATACAAATGGATTTCTAAACGCATTTTCAAATATAAAAAGATGTTTGTTAAGCATTCATCTGTAGCAGGTTTCAGAATATGATAAAAGAGATGAATCTCAGGCTGGTATGGATAACCTGTTTAGGTCGATGAAATATTAATAAAAAATATTTAAGAATAAATATTATACAATTTAGCTGTTTAGAATTAGAAAAAAATGATGGCACCAAAGCAGAAGATACCATACAAGTCAAACTTGATACTCGATCTAAAGATTCCAAAAAAATTGAAAGTGACACCAATGCTAAAACTCCTACGTGGGTACGTATAAGAGGAGACAAGGCCTATGTATAAGGCCATAGCCCGCAAAACCCAGATGGAATTATTGCAGGATCATTTGGAAAGGTAGGGTCCGAATCGCATGAGGTTTCGTGGAACAAGCATATGAATCTGCAAAACTAGCTGGTCTATCAATTTTAGACAGTCTCAAACGTGAAATGGTTAATTTAGATAAGTAACAGCGTAGCTTCAACTAAGGTTATGGTAAACACAGATCCAAGATTTATTCAGGCCGCAAATGTGGCTGATATCTTGATCTAATTATTTTATTATATGGGCATGAGCTAGATATGCACTCTCGCTCATCTATAGGCAAAAAGAATCTCATTAGATCTCCCTGTTATTATAGATACGTTGGTAGAAATAGATTTTGTTGTCTGATAATTGTAATTTAATCAGATCAGCAAAGTGTAGAAATAGATTTAATATATTAACCTATAAACTCTAGTAAATAGAGTAAAGAAGAGTTAGATTATGTTAAATTATTATACCGTTCTAAAATATACCAAGAAAAAATTTTATTTACATGCAAGAGAATAAGATTAACAGCACCTATTCCACTTTTATGCTAGTTATTATTCCTCTAATTGGAATTGATATACATAATATAGGAATGCATTATCCAAGAAAGCTAGTATTAAGTTATAATACATCGTTTATCAGGTACAGTAGTTTATTCTTGATTTTATAGTATGGAATAAATTTTGAGAAATTCATAGTTTAGATAAAGCTGAATAATTGAAATGTTAAAACAAAAAAAATTATTTGGATGGGACTATTTGCCCTGCAATTTCGCCATCTTGATGCGGTTGTGTGCGAATAACCACGTTAAGTGATCCATCTTTCATGGCATTTGCTAAATCTGTAACATTTTTTCCACCAAGTCCGGCCATTAGTTTGTCTGATGTAATAACACCATCTGTCAATTTTCCATTAATTAGGCCAGTAGGATACATAGATTTGACTTGGTTAAATCCAGTGCTTATTGTTGCATATGGATTAAGTAATGGCACCACTTCTGTAGTGTTCTTATAATCAATACTACCATCAATTATTTTATCCAAATTCGTAACATCTACCTCATATGCCATGGTTCCGTTCGGGTTTAATTGAAATTTAGCTGTTCCTGTTGCAGGAGTATTTACAGGTGTTGGCTGGACATTTTTACCTGAGAGATTTGCAATAAAACTCGTTTGTGTTGTAGGTGTTGTAGGTGTTGTTAGAGGAGGTGTTGTAGGTGTTGTAGGTGTTGTAGGTGTTGTAGGTGTTGTAGGTGTTGTTGTTAGAGGAGGTGTTGTTGTTAGAGGAGGTGTTGTTGTTAGAGGAGGTGTTGTAGGTGTTGTAGGTGTTGTAGGTGTTGTTGTTAGAGGAGGTGTTGTAGGTGTTGTAGGTGTTGTAGGTGTTGTTGTTAGAGGAGGTG
>JAICXY010000194.1 GCA_025934495.1 Candidatus Nitrosocosmicus sp. | reverse complement strand
CTGCTACCGGCCCCCTTCTCATCTCCTTCATAGAATAGAACTGTCAACAGGTAACTTGTATTTTAGTTCTTCAATTCGCTTTTTTTCAAATGATATTCTGGATCTATGCTATAGCCCAAGAAGGTTACCTTTGATTGCCTGTACCTTATCCAATGTTTTAGGAGTATATTTCTAATCTCAGTGTGACTTATGGAATCTACAAGGTTTAGTTCCAGGGATATGTATCCTGCAAGAAACGACGTAATGACCATGTTGAGAAGGGTAGCTGATAGCAATCTCTTGGATTCTTGACTGTTGCTATCTCGACTATCTTTTTCTCAATATTATCAGATATTTTGATGTTTGGCTTGCTTGTATATGTTTTCTGGATATAATTCCATCAATACCCTTTTCATGGAAACGAAGTATCCACTTTCTCATGTTAATATCATGGTGATTGGTTACCATCCTTATTTCAGGAACTGTATATCCTTTATCTTTAAGCAGGATTATCTTGACTCTGTATCCTATTTCATTATCTTCAAGCATCAGATGTAAAAAATTCTTTTCATCATTAGTTAGCATTCTGAGGAATGTATCCCTCATAATAATAGATAAAAAGTAGCGAGCTAAGGTGTTGTGATGTAAACAAACACAACTATTTTACAATAAGGTATAGCATATCGTTTACATAACTGTTGAGATAATACTTTTTTATTGTAAATAACAGATTAAGGGACAAGGAAGGGATACATCAACAAAAGATCTGTTTAAATTTCATGATCAATAATTTATTTATCTCTCAATTTTGTGGAAAGATCTGGTAACCGATCTTGAAAAATCTCTTCAAGATCATTATTATTCATTATTGGAATAATAATTGTATTATTGATATCATACAATTATTCACTGATCGTTTTGATTAATAATCTATGTTCTTCATTTAATTCGTTCAGAATAGGAACATTTAATCGATCAATGTCTTTTGATATTAGATCTTTTATATCTGGTGGAGGTATACTTAATTTTTCTATCATGGACTCACTAAACATATTAAATAATAATTAGATATTATTCATATAGATTACTAGCGTTCTGTATCAAAGTCATCCACTTATTTTCTCCTGTTATTTCAATCCCACATTTCTCTGCTGGAGTCTTACCTAAGGCCGGATGCTCTCTAATATAGTTGTGGAATATTTGACAACCCTTCAGTATAGGAGTGTCGGCTTGTTTCCAAATAAAATTTCTTTTACCTTAACTAGCCTGTAAAGTTAGTCTGTTAGTTCACTGTTATAATAATCAAAATAAGGTTAATCATCGTTTTACATGCGTTAACTTACAATTTTTCTTTCTACATGGAAGATTGAAAATGAAATTGTTTATGTTTTAACTTGTTATCTTCATTATCATATTATTCATGGTTATAATTATTGTGTTTTACAGATAATCCTAAGTGGAATTTGGCTGATGTAATATCAATAGGAACTATAATAAAATTGAAAATAGCTTTTTCAGTTAACAACAATAATTAATAGAAGGAAAAAGGATATCTAGTGATATATTCTAGAAAGTATTTTAGAAACTCTCATCGCAAATTAAAAATCTGTCTAACCTGCTTGAACAAACAGGACATTTTTTATGCCGTAGTCTACTAATATCTTTTATAATAGGTATGGTTGAAGCCATCCAATAGCAATTTTCACACATTAAAAAATACCTTTTTTGGTTAAAGTTTAAAATGTTATATCTATTATTTTTAAAATATTTTTCTACATTTTTCTTATAGTAGAGAGAAGTAAAAGACATCGATCATTATGGCAAAAATAGCTATTTATGGATTTTGAAATGGTATTTAAACAATGTATATATAGATAAAATATCTTTTAATATAATGGAAAATTATTTACTATTAATAAAAGTTTTAATCAACAGTATAATAGATCTCTTGCATAATTAAAAACAATCAATACTTTTCAGTATGATACCTATTCAGTTTCTATCGACCTTGGTTCATTATCCTAAAGTTTGTAAGACCTACAACTATATCCGATACCTTACCGTACTTTCTTAATTTGTTTCTGAAAATATCACTCATGATCTTATACTT